>ONVR01000157.1 GCA_900321335.1 uncultured Eubacteriales bacterium
GGCGCCTGGGCCCCGGGCCGGACGATGGTGTATTTAATCTTCATGGAAACGCATACCCTTTCCCAGTTCCTTGAACCGCTCCACAATGTACTCGTAGTTCTCCCTCCGATGGGGGATGCAGCAGTTGGTGCAGTCCTTGATGCCGCTTTTGGTGATCCGGAAATTGCCGCCGCACTGTTTGCCCGTCAGGTACAGAGGGCAGTAGCAGAACAGACAGTTGAAGTTTTCGGGATCGTCCGTCTCATGGCAGGGAAAATATTCGCACTGCCTGTTCTGGAAAAAGGCGTAATGCTTGTCGTGCCAGTCGTTTCGCATGGTTTTTCTCCTCCCCGTATGGCCTGCGCGGGCCTATTTCTCCAGGACGATGTTGTCGATGCCGTTTTCGTCGAACTCCTCGATATATTCCTCAATGCGGCCGTTGAGCTCGTCGATGTCATCCTCCGGGATCTGCTCGTAGCACATGTCCCGCAGGGCCAGCTCCTCTGCCAGGATATCGAAGAAAACGGCGTCCTCATAGTTGGAAATGGCCTCGTGGATGCCGCCGTAGGTGAAGGCCTGAGACGGCACGGGAACGCCGCCGGAGAGTTCACACAGGCCCGGCATATTGTGCAGCAGACTCTGGGCAAAGAGCTTGCTCTCCAGACGGTCGTAATCCGTCAGCCGGTCCCCCTCCCGGGTGGAGTTGAGAATCCAGTTTCCGATGTATACCAGATCCAGAAGCCGTCGGTACTCCTTGGATGTCAGTTCGATACGCATGGTTACAGCCTCCTTGCTGTGGGGATTGATGGAAAAAACGGCGCTTGGCCGCCGGTGTGCTCCGGGCTGCTCATAGTATACCAAATCTGGCCGGTAAATGCCACAGGAAAATTCGCCGCCGCCGTACAAAATCGGCGGAAATTGAAAGAAAGACTTGTATTATTCCGCAAAATAGAATATCATATATTGAATGTGACGAAGTACGATTGCAGAGAGGTTTACCCATGGATAACAGACCGATCGGTGTTTTTGACTCCGGATTGGGCGGGCTGACCACCGTGCGCAGGCTCATGCAGGTGCTGCCCAATGAGGATATCATCTATCTGGGAGACACGGGGCGCGTGCCTTACGGCTCCCGGTCCAGAGACACCATTATACGATATGCTATGCAGGACGCGGCGTTTTTGCGACAGTTTGACGTCAAAGCGCTGGTTATCGCCTGCGGCACCGTCAGCACCACCTCCATGGAGGCGCTGCGGAGCGGCAACGGAGAGCTGCCCATTTACGGCGTGGTGGACGCCACGGTTCAGGCCGCTGCCGCGGCCACGAAAAACGGAAAGATCGGCGCCATCGGCACCGTAGCCACCATCAAAAGCAGCGCCTATGAGAAGGGACTGCAGCGGATCCTGCCCGGCGTGCAGTATCGGGGAAAGGCCTGCCCGCTGTTTGTGCCCCTGGTGGAGAACGGACGCACGGAGCCGGGAGATATCGTCATCGAGACGGTGGCGGCAGAATATCTGGAGGAATTCCGGCAGTGGGGGGCGGACACCCTGATCCTTGGCTGCACCCACTACCCCCTGCTGGACCGGGTCATCGGCAATTATATGGGCAGCGGCGTCGCCCTGATCGACGCCGGAGCGGCTACGGCAGAGTACGTGGCGGGGGAGCTGGCCCGGATGGACCGGCTGAGCGGAAAGCACGCTGCGCCGGCGTACCGTTACTACGTGACGGACAGCACGGAGAATTTCACCGCGCTGGCCAGCCTGTTTCTGAAGACGGATCACCTGGGCCCGGTGAGCCAGGTGTCGCTGGAGAGCTACTGACGGCCCAAACCCCACGAGGATTCAACGAGGAACGACCATGAAAAAAGTATTACTTTCCATCAAAAGCACCCAGAAAATTGATGAAAACAACGACGGCATCGAGCTGGTGACCGACGGCATGTACCGCTATGAGGACGGCGTTGCCGAGTTTGAGTACCAGGAGAGCGAGCTGACCGGCTTTGCCGGTACCACGACCCGGTTCCGGGTGGAGGGAGACTGCGTCACGCTGACCCGGGACGGCACCCTGCGAAGCGAGATGATCTTCCAGGAGGGCCGCAAGCACACCTTCGCCTATGAGATGGACGACTGCTCCATGACCATGGGGATCGACACCCGGCGGCTCCAGACGGACCTGAGCGAGGGCGGCGGCCGGATCGAGATTTATTACAACATCGACGTGGGCAACGTGGCACTGAGCAAAAATTCCTTTGAGATCACCATTTTGCCCGATCGTGTCGGATAAGACAGGAAGAGGAGAATTGTAATGGCAAACCTGATTGACAGCGCGAAAACACAGATTGACGAACTGCTCCAAAATGCCTACAGGCGGGCAGCAGCGGCCGGGGCCCTGCCGGCGGGATGCGAGCTGACCGGCTCCGTGGAGATCCCCCGGGATACGGCAAACGGCGACTACGCCGCCACCTATGCCATGGCAGCGGCCAGACAGATGCACATGGCCCCCCGGAAGATCGCGGAGATCCTTGTGGAGAACATGGACCTGGCAGAGAGCTACTTTGCCGCCTGCGAGATCGCCGGCCCCGGCTTTATCAACTTCCGCCTCTCGGAAAAGTGGTACGGGGAGGTCGTTGCCGCCGTTGAGGCGGCGGGACAGGATTACGGCAGTGTGGACGTGGGCCGGGGCCAGCGTGTGATGGTGGAATTCGTCTCCGCCAATCCCACCGGACCCATGACCATCGGCAACGCCAGAGGCGGCGTGCTGGGGGACACCCTGGCCTCCGTGCTCCAGAAGGCCGGCTACGACGTGTGGCGGGAGTTCTACGTCAACGACGCCGGCAATCAGGTGGA
>ONVR01000032.1 GCA_900321335.1 uncultured Eubacteriales bacterium
GCAAGAAGCGGGATCAGAAAGCGCACGGCAAGGGTGTAATATTGAAACGCGGCGTGTTCTGCCGTAAACAGCCGCACCATAAATTCCGTTATTTTCTCCAGCATCTGCTCACCTCCCGCAGCATCTCTGTTTTGGTTTATTATGGCACAGTATTCCCGGTCCGGCAAACGTTTTGGGAAAAGTTAATTGAATATTCATAAAATGTACGGGAGAAAGAACACAAAAAATCGCCGCCGCTGCTTGCTTGCAGCGGCGGCGTATACGGTTGCTTTATTCGTCAGCGTTGGCTTTCGCCTCTTCAATGATTTTATTCTGTACAGCTTCAGGCGCCATCTCATAGCGGGTGAATTTGAACTGGTAAGACCCTCTGCCCTGGGTCATGGACCGCAGGTCGATCAGGTAGGTCGTCATCTCGCCCATGGGCACCTCGGCCTCCACCACCTGATTGCCGTCCTTATCCACGCTCATACCCATGGGGCTGCCGCGGCGCTTGCTCAGATCGGACATGATATCGCCCAGATAAGCGTCGGGAACCGTCACGGTCAGATAGCCGATAGGCTCAAGGATCACGGGGCTTGCGTTGGGGATACCGGCTTTGTAGGCAACAGAGGCGGCCGTCTTGAAAGCCATTTCAGAGGAATCGACGGGATGATAAGAGCCGTCGTACAGGGTGGCCTTCAGGCCAACCATGGGATAACCGGCCAGCACGCCCTTTGCGGCGCACTCCCGCAGACCCTTTTCGACTGCGGGGAAGAAGTTTTTGGGAACGCTGCCGCCGAAGACTTCCTCAGCAAAGATCAGCTCATCGCTCTCATCCTGGGGCTCAAAGCGGATCCAGACATCACCAAACTGGCCGTGACCGCCGGACTGCTTTTTATGTCTGCCCTGGACCTCGACCTTTTTGCGGATCTTCTCACGGTAGGCAACCTTGGCGGGGCTGAGCTCCACCTCAACGCCGAAGCGGTTTTTCAGGCGGGAGCAGATCACGTCCAGCTGGATATCGCCGTTGGCGGTAAGCACCATCTGCTTGGTCTCCGCGTTCATGCCGTAAGTAAAGGAGATATCCTCCTCGGCAAGTCTGGCAAGGCCGGTTGCGACCTTGTCGTCCTGCCCCTTGACCTTTGGCGCGATGGCCATGGAGTAGCTGGGGATGATCTTGGCAATGCCGGCAAGGGCGGGGGCGTCTTTGGACGCGCTGAGGGTATCGCCGGTCTTGACGGACGCCAGCTTGGAAACGGCACCCAGATCGCCGGTGACCAGTTCTTTGACCTCCACGAGTTTTTTGCCCTGGAGCATATTGATGCGGCCAAGCTTCTCCTGATCGCCGGTGCGGACGTTATAAAGGACGGTATCGCCGGTCACTTTCCCGGAGATGACCTTGAAGCAGCTCATTTTGCCGTACTGATCGGAAATGGTTTTATATACAAATACGCTGGGCGCACCGTTGGCGTCGAGAAGGACCTTTTCTCCCTCCTCCGTCTGTTCCGGCTCTGCGTCAGCGGGAGACGGGAAGAGGTTGCAGATTCCGGTCAGAAGCTGGAGCGTACCGTAGCCGTTGACGGCGCTGCCGCAAAACACAGGATACAGCTCGTGCTCCTTAACGGCTTTTCTCAAGGCTCCGACGATCTCCTGAACCGTAAACTCCTCGCCGTTGAAATAACGATCCATAAACTCCTCGCTGGTCTCGGCAACGGACTCGTTGACAGCGTTGTAGAGGTTATCCAGCTCGTCTTTCATACAGTCGGGAATGGGAATCTCCGTGCGGTTCTTGCCTCCGTCAGCGGTAAAGGCCTTCTTGCCGATAAGATCCACGATACCCGTTACGTTGCCGGAGGCGTCGTGGCAGGGGGCGATAATAGGCACCACAGAGGGGCCGTATTTCTCACGAAGCTGAGCCAGAACGGCGTTATAGTCACCGTGCTCTTCGTCGATTTTAGACACATAAATGGCCCTGGGCAGGTTGCGCAGATCCATCTGACGCCATGCCTTTTCAGCCCCTACGTTCAGACCTTCCTTGGCAGAGCAGACGATAATGCCGGCGTCCGCCACACGCAGGGCCTGCATGACCTCGCCTGCGAAATCAAAGAAGCCCGGGGTATCGATCAGGTTGATTTTTCTGTCGTTATAATCCACGTAAACCGTTGCTGCGGATACGGAAATCTTGCGCTTGGTCTCCTCCGGATCATAATCGCTCACAGTGTTTCCATCCGTGACTTTTCCCAGTCTGTCTGTGGCACCTGTCATATACAGCATGCTCTCAACAAGACTGGTCTTTCCGTTACTGCTGTGACCCAAAATGGCAACATTGCGGACGTTTTCTGTTGAGTAGTTCATATCGATTGGTCCTTTCACAAGTTGATATCAATATTATAAACCAAAGCCAAGTTAATAACAATTTGTAAATTCTATAGAATTTAGAGATTGTTTATCGTCTATTCTTCACAAAGCCGGCCAGCATACAGACGATGATCAGCATGCACCCCAAAAACAGCAGCACGTTCCCCGCGGAGACAGACGTAGCCGTACCGCGGAACAGCAGTGCGAAGATCATCAGAATCCCCAAAAGCGAGCTGGCCACGGACACCACCGTGCAGATCACGGATACACTTTTAAGCCTGCGTCCGCAGGTAATGACCTCACCGAAGGCGTTGAGCCCCTCCCGGAAGAGGACCGCACAGGTGCGCTCCGACTCCCCGGGGATTTTTCCGGAGATGTCATAGGTCTCGCTGATGGGCATGTATTCGATCCCGTCCAGATCGATCTTGAACTTCTGGGTCAGCATCAGGGGTGTAATGTTGAAATCACGGACGGCAAAAAACAGCTTCACGCCGCTGCGCAGGATGTTGACAATGGCGCTTCTGACCGCGTTCTTTGGCTTATAGCTCACGGCAAAAACCGACATCAGCCGGTTGTTCATGGCAGTATACACGGCATTATTGATGTTCATGCTCTCCGGGATCTGAATTCCCATCAGTGCCATAAACGCGCCGGACCCGACGATCACCTTGTCCCCCCGGATACTGCCGCCGATCCCGCCCTCATAGCAGGTAAAATCTTCCACCCGCACAAGTGTGATCTGCTGGTTTTTCGCCAGTTCCTCAAAGACCCGTGAAAGGCCGGACTGGGACTCCGAGATCAAGCTGGCCGTGTAGCGGATCGCCTTTTCCGTCTGCACGTCCTTGAACACTTTGACGCCTTCGATCTTCACCGTTCCGGGAGGAAACAGGTCCTCGTCCGTCATGCGGGCGCCGTCGATACTGCAGATATCGTCTACACCGCCCCATCCGGCAATTCCCGTACCGAGCCTGCGCAGCTGCCTGGCAGCCATGGCGTAAGGAAGCGAGAACACCAGCAGACCGGAAAAGCCCGCTGCCGCCGTTAGGGTAGCGGCCAGGAAGTGCGGCAGCAGCACAAAGCTCCTGTGGACCGCACTCAACAGCAGAGAGAATACCAAGCAGACGATCATCAGCAGCGGTGCCCAGCGCCTGTAGACGGTTTCGCTGATATCCGCCTGGAGCATATTGTTGTAAAAGCCGGCGGTATAACCCTCGTATTTTTTCAGAACCGTTTTTTCGATGTTTTCACTGAATCCGGCGGCAACGCCTTTGGGCTCCTGCATCTGCCCCACCGCACGGATGGATTCTGCGTATGCCCTGGCATAGGTCCGCTCTCCCCACATGGCAAATACCAGCGTGAAAGCCGCCACAGCGCCAAAGGGGAATCCGGCAGTCCAGGGGAAGCCCACCATACACTCGATCTCCGACAGAGCGGAGACAAAGCAGGCCGCCGCCACCAGCGTCCGGGCATCGGGTCTGCGGTGGAGCAGGCCGCCCACACCGTCAGCCAGCACGTCCACCCCCAGCAGCATGACGATCAGCTGCAGAATCAGCATGACGGCGCCGCTGGACATCAGATCCCGGTTCATGCCGAAGGGCAGATTCAGTCCCGCCTCATACAGGAAGGTGAATAAAGCCATCACGCAGGCAAAAAAGGCTCCGAAAAAGATTCGCAGGGTGTAGCGGGAAAAGACCGTTTCAAAATGGGCCTTCGCCTCGGCATAATCCGGGTCGGGCAGGATCTCATCTTCGTCCTCCACCACCCGGTGCCGGTAATCCTCAAAGACGTTGAAGATCCGGTTGGCCGCGTCAACGCCTTCCTCCTCGTAGTCCTCTTCGTCCTCATAGGCCTGTTCGGTTTCACGGGTATAGACATCGTAGTCCTCATCGGCGTAGCGGGCTGATTCGTCCTCTTCCCGAAGGGGAATATCCTCAAAATCATCGTCAGAAACACGGCCCTGAAAATCGACCCGCTCTCCCTCTGCGTTGACGGGTTCATAGGAGCGTCGGCTCTTCCGGTAATTCCGCCCCCGCCGCTTCTGCTGGGGTCTTTCAGCCAGGTCCTCCGGGTCAGAGGTAAACTCCATCTGTGCCTCTGTCGGCTCCGGCATCTCCGGGGCGGGCGCATGTCGGTCCTCCTGCCGAAGCTGAAGGCGCTCTGCTTCCCGCTGCGCCTCGCGCAGGGCCTCCTCCTGACGCATATTCAGGGATTTGACAAACACCTCGTCAAAGATATCGCCGCCGCTTTCCTCCCCTTCGGGCTCTTCCGGCTCATGGAGCTGCACCTCAGGCGCAGCAACTTCCGGTTCCAGCGGGGTATCTTCCGGCGCTTCCGGCGTTTCGGGCGCAGCAGGCTCCTGACCGTCCTGCAGAAAACGCTCGTAGGCGTTGTCGTCGGAACGGCCGGTTTTGACTTCATCTATGATCTTGTCAACGACGTCATCCATCTCACTTTTGGGCGTTTTTTTCTGGCCCGCGATGTAAGCATCGCTTTTGAATTCCGCAAGAATGGACTCCAGCGTATAGTCAAATTCGTTTTCAAAATCAACAGACATTTGTTCTTTCCCCAAAATCGTAGTAAAGCAGCGCGCCGGATCGGAACATTCCGGCGCGTCCGCATTGCTTATATGCTGTCTTTAAAATGGTTTCATCCTTTTCGCTGTCTGACAGCCTCGTAGATCAGAATGGCCGCGGAAACAGACGCGTTTAAGGAGGATACTTTGCCGAACATGGGGATACTGACCTTAAAGTCGCAGTTCTCCGCCACCAGGCGTCCCATGCCGTTCCCCTCCGAGCCGATGACGACAGCCGTAGGCTGTCGCATGTCCGTCTGCCACAGCTCCACATCCCCGTCTGCGGCGGTACCGAAGATCCAGAGTCCTTCCTCCTTGAGCTGTCGGATCACAGCCGTCAGGTTCGGAACGCGGGCCACAGGAAGGTATTCCACGGCACCGGCAGAGGTTTTCCCGACAATTGGCGTAATGCCCGCACTGCGGCGCTTGGGAATGATGATTCCGTGTGCGCCGGCAGCCTCCGCCGTGCGGATGATCGCCCCCAGGTTATGGGGATCGGAAATCTCATCACAGATCACGACCAAGGGCGGCTCATTTTTCGCCCGGGCACGGGCAAGGATTTCCTCGACGGTGCTGTAAGCCTTGACCGAGGTCAGGGCGATCACGCCCTGATGGGCGTGGGTAACGCTCATGCTGTCCAGCTTGCGCCGGTCAGCCTCCACCACCACAGCACCGGCATCCCGCGCGCTGGAGGCGATATGACCCAGGGCGGCGTCCGTGTCACCCTTTGCAATGTAGACCTTGTCGATGGCATGTCCGGCGCGCAGCGCCTCGATAACTGCGTTGCGCCCTTCAATAACGCCGCTGAAATCCCGGTCGTCATCTCCATCGGAGCGGTCCCGCCTGTGATAGGGATCCATATGCCGGGCTACCGGCTTGCGTCGGTTGTTGCTATCTTCCATGTAATCAGACGGACTGACGCAGAGCGTCAACCATATCCAGGCGCTCCCACGGCAGATCCACATCGGTGCGGCCGAAATGGCCGTAAGCGGCGGTCTGGCGGTAAATGGGATTGCGCAGCCCCAGCTTTTCGATGATTTTCGCGGGGCGGAAGTCAAACAGGTCATTGACGGCGGCGGCGATCCGGTCATCGTCCACCGTTCCGGTTCCCCGGGTATCGATCAGGATGGACACGGGACGGGCCACGCCGATGGCGTAGGCAAGTTCGATCTGGCAGGCTTTGGCAAGTCCGGCCGCCACAATGTTTTTGGCCGCGTATCTTGCCATATAGGCAGCGCTGCGGTCCACCTTCGTGGGGTCCTTGCCGGAAAAGGCGCCGCCGCCGTGGCTTGCGTATCCGCCGTATGTATCAACGATAATCTTTCTTCCGGTCAGGCCGGAGTCGCCCACAGGACCGCCGGTGACAAATCTGCCCGTAGGATTGACAAAGAACTTCGTGTTCTTCGTAATATAAGCCGCGGGGATCACCGGCTTGATGATGGTCTCCGTAACCGCCTCACGCAGATCCTCAATGGCGATGTCGGGATCGTGCTGGGTAGATACCACGATGGCAGGGCAGCTGACGATATTGCCGTCGCCGTCATATTCCACGGTGACCTGGCTCTTGCCGTCGGGCCGCAGGAAAGTCAGTTCTTTATTCTTTCTGGCCTGGGCAAGGCGTCTGGCAAGGGCGTGAGCCATGGCGATGGGCGCGGGCATAAGCTCCGGCGTCTCGTCGCAGGCAAAACCGAACATCATACCCTGATCGCCGGCGCCGGTCTCATCGGCGTCGTCATAGGCGTTATCAACGCCCTGGGCGATATCGGGGCTCTGCTCACCGATGGTGGACAAGACGGCCATGGAGTTGCAGTCAAAGCCGTACTCGGACTTGTTGTAGCCGATTTCGTCCACGGTTTTGCGGACGATGGTGGGAATATCCACGTATGCAGTGGTGGTGATCTCCCCCATTACAAGAACCATACCCGTTTTGGTAATGGTTTCGCAGGCTACGCGCCCCATCTTATCCTGCTCCAGGATGGCGTCGAGTACGGCGTCGGAAACCTGATCGCAGATCTTGTCAGGATGCCCCTCGGTAACGGACTCGGAAGTAAAAATTCTGTTTGACATGTTTTCAAATCCTCCTAAAATTGTTTGACACGCCCACTCCCGCTCTCATCGGAAGCTGAATCTGTGCGTGCCAACTGAATTTCACCAATAATTATAACACAGTCACGGGGAAACGAAAAGCATTATTTTGCCGATTTCCCGTTTTTTTCGACGGGGAAAATAAATTGCGCTCCCGGTTTTTTTCCGGGAGCGCAATTGCCTCTTACCAGGTCAAAAACGGTGTATAATCAATTTCCTCTTTTGGCTGGCCGAAAGCAAAGGCGTTGAATTCCTCCTCCGACACAGGTTCGGCCTTTGTCAGATCGTAAGAATCGTCACTTACGGCAAACCAGGGATTCTTCGGATCGGCATTATAGTCGTAGATCATGCCCGTGATGACTGTCATCTCCGTTCCCGAAAGCGCCCGGAGAAATACCGCGCTGGAAAAAGCACCGTTGGAGCCGTGGTTCAGGATCTGATCGTCCGGGGTCAGGTAATAGCTGTTGCGGTCCCACCCGCTGAAAAGATGAACTGCCCGCCCGTCCGCGATGGTATAGGCGTCAAGAATATCCCTGTAATCCATGCTGCCGATCAGCAGCTCCGGCACGCCGTTATGATCCAGATCCCGGTATGTGTATCCGATGACCTCCCGGGCCTCCCGACCGCCATCGTAGTAGTAGGCATAATCTGTGCTCATTCCCGACTCGATCAGCTTGCCCATATCCCACTGCTCCACAAGAGCCTGCTCATGCAGCGCCAGGATCTCCGCATAAAGGGCTTCGCTGTCAGGTCCCGCCGTTTCCGGCTGCGTCGTCTCCTCCTCGGTTTCCGCAGAAGTATCTGGTTCTGTCACCGGTTCGGGTTGTGTCTCCGCAGGATCCTCCTGTTCCGCGGAAGGCGCTTTTTCCTTCTCCGGCTGAGCCGCATCCTGCTGTACCGGCGGAGACTGAACCGTTTCTTCTTCCTCCTGGGGCTGAACTGGCTGTACGGAAGTATCCGCATCCACCGGCTTTTTGGGAGCACCGCAGCCCCAGAGTACCGTCAGTACCAGGGCAAGGAGCAATACGGCAAGTCCCTTCACGTTTGTATTCACACAAAACGCCGCCTTTCCTGTATGATTTGATACAGCGTTATTGTACCGTTTGCGCTTCTGCCTGTCAAGAAAAGCGCAGACAAAACAGCCGCCTCTGCAGAGACGGCTGTTTTGCTCTTATTATCTCTCACACATGGCCACATATTTACGGCTGTGCTCGATGGCTTTGTAAGCGGGACGCATGATTTTGTTGCTGTTATAGACCTCCTCGATCCGGTGGGCACACCACCCGGCCACTCTGGCGATGGCAAACAGCGGCGTATAGAGCTCCACGGGAATGTTGAGCATCTTATACACAAACCCGGAGTACATATCCACGTTGGCGCACATAGCGTTCTCCCGTTTGTGATACTGCGCGAATATAGGCGGCGTCAGGCGCTCCACGGACTCAATCAGCTCGAATTCTTCCAACATGCCCTTTTTCTCCGCGAGTTCACGGGCAAGGCCCTTGAGCTTGACGGCCCGGGGATCCGACAGGGTGTAGACCGCGTGCCCCATGCCGTAGATCAGGCCGGAGCGGTCTCCCGCCTGCTTATCCAGCGCTCTGCGGATATAGCTGCTGATGGCCTCATCGTCCTTCCAGTCCTTGACCTCCTGCTCGATGTAGTCAAACTGCTCCATAACCTTTTTATTCGCCGCGCCATGCCGGGGCCCCTTCAGCGCGCCCACCGCAGCGGCAATGGCGGAATAGATATCCGTTCCGGAGGAGGACAGAACCCGGCAGGCAAAGGCGGAGTTGTTGCCGCCGCCGTGCTCGGCATGCAGCACCATGCACAGATCCAGCAGCCGCGCCTCGTCATGGGTAAAGCTGCTGTCCGTCCGGAAGCTGGCCAGGAAGTTCTCAGCGGCCGATAATTCCGGCTTCGGCATGTGGATGACGAGACTCTCGTTATCGAAGTAGTGGCGTTTGGCCGCGTAAGCGTTGGCCACGATCACGGGAAATCTCGCCACCAGGTGCATGGCCTGATGCAGCTCGTGTACCAGACTGCCGTTGGGCTCCGGGACCGGGTCGTAGGTATACAGGTTCAGCACAGCACGGGAGAGCTTGTTCATCACGTCCGGGCTGGGCGCGGAGAGAATCGCTTTCTCGGTAAACTCATCGGGGAGCTTTCTGTACTCGGAAAGCACACGCTTGAACACTTCAAGCGATGCCTTATCCGGCAGCTCTCCGAACAGCAGCAGGTAGGCGATTTCCTCATAGCCGGACCGGTCCTCACTGAGAAAGCCGTTGACCAGGTCCGAGATTTCATAGCCACGATAAAACAGCTGGCCCTGCATATCCATTTTTTCGCCGTCCTGCATATAGTAGCCGCGGACGTTGCCGATTCGGGTCACCCCGGCCAGTACGCCTGTGCCGTCCTTGTTTCGCAGCCCCCTATGCACGTCATACTTCTGATAATCTTCCCGACTGACTTTGTTGTGTTCTCTTATCAGTTCAGCGTGCGTGCTGACGAACTGGACAGCCTCTTGTGATAATTCTCTCATGTTCTGCATAGGCGCTCTCACCGGATTCCCTTCATAATACACATTTTCCCAATCAAACGGTAACATAAAAAATATACCTGCTTACAGATGGTTTGTCAACAGAAAAATGAATGGAATCTTATATTTTCTTGCATTATTTTTTGTTTAGTTATGAAAAAACGAAATAAACCCTAAATTTTCCGCATCACTTTTCAATCTTCTTGCATTTCTGATCTGTAGAATATTTCCCCGCGGATTACAGAAAATACTGTTACAACCTATGACCACGGAGGCAGACTTATGAAAAGATTCAAACCATTTCTGGCGCTTCTGATTCTGCTGGGTGCTCTGGCCGGTCTTCTGACCGCAGCCCTCCACGCCGCGGCGCTGGATATTACCACGTAC
>ONVR01000007.1 GCA_900321335.1 uncultured Eubacteriales bacterium
CGCCCCGGGTCACGTCCATGCCCTTGTCGATGCAGCCGTCGATGAGCAGGGACAGGTACGGCAGAGGCTTGAGCCGCTGCTGGGCCAAGTCGATCTTGTTGATCATGGAGATCATCCGGTCGCACCAGTACTTCATCTGGAAAGCGAAGGACTTTTTCACGTCCTCGAAGCTCTCGAAGGTGTCGAAGCCGCCGCTGTCGGGACTCAGGCTTTTGCCCGCCCCGGCGCAGTTCCTGTAGAAGGGACACTGGCTGCCGCAGTCGATGCAGCGGCCGTGGTTGATGGCCAGATGCACCGTCTTGGCCAGGTTGAAGGAGCCGGAGTCGTGCCAGCCGTAGGTCTTGCCGGGCACGGAGGGCTCCACACACCCGACGCCCACGTAGTCCCGGGCGTCGGCCAGGGGCTTGCCGTAGTTCATCAGCGCCTGGATCATGGGCCGGTCGTTGAAGATCTTGGGCTCGCCGGTGCCGATGCGGATGACGTTGAAGACCTTGATCTTGAACTCCTTGGGGGAGTTTTCATGCAGGCGCACGCCCATCCAGGGGTTGGGGATCCGGGTATGGGCATGGGCGTCGAGGACCATGTAGCTTAAGTCGTTGGTGATGTCGTTGCCGTTTTCGTCCACGCCGCCCACGTCAAGGGCCGTGCCGCCCATGATGGTGCCGCTGGAGAAGGTGATGGCCATGGTGTCACGGATCTTGCACAGAGAGTGCATCAGGCAGAAGGAATGCTCGATGAGCTCCTGCATGAACTCCCGGGTCTGCAGACCGCTTTCGATGGACTTTTTGTAGTAAGGCCAGAAGATCTTGTCAAAACGGCCGTAGGTGACACTGTGGCCGTTGGACTCGATGATGATCATGTTGGTGGCGATGTGCCAGAGCTGAATGGCCTCCCAGAAATCCCGGGCAGGGCCCTCGGCTACCTGCAGGCAGTTGGCGGAGACCCGCTCCAGCTCGGACTTGCGGACAAAATCCGTCTCCTCCGCGGCCATCTTCGCGGCCAGCTCGCCGTAGCGCCGGATATAGGTGCTGGCGCCCTCAATGGTGATCAGCTCAGCCTTGTAGAAGTTCATCCGCTCCACGTCGTCGGGGTTGGACTCGTCCAGGGTCTTCATCTTCTCCAGGATCTCCTCCCGGAGGCCGCCGAAGCCCACGGCAAGCAGCTTTTCGTAGTTAGCCGTCACGTGACCCACGCCGGCGTACATGAACAGGCTCTCCTGGGTGACGCCCTTGCCCAGATGTCCCCCCTGGATCTCCTCCGGGGTGTACATGGCCAGGGCGGCCTCGGACACGGTTTTGCCCTTCCAGTAGTCCCGCATGGCGAACACGTCGTCGATCACGTCCTGAGACACCACGTAGCGGTCGTTTTTCCGCTGGTCCATGGGCCGGTTGGTGAACTCGTCAATGAGCCACTCAAAGGAGAACTCCGGGTAAATGGGCGCGCTCTTGGGGGGCGCGCACAGCTCGCCCACGATCAGCTGATCGTCCCAGATATGGATCTCCACCCGGCGGTAGATCTCCCGCAGGGTCATGGCCCACTTCACGTTCTGGGGGTACTGGGCAAACTTCCGGTCACACTCGGTGACGATTTTGGCCCGCTGACTGTCGGCCGTGTTGTCCATGTTCTTCAGCCAGTGAAGCATCTTGTTGATCCGGGGGAAGGGGGATGGATTTTCCGTCAGGCCGGAGATCCCCACGCCCCACTCTCTGTCGTAAGGCTCGATGGCCAGGGGCGCATCGGCATTGGAAAGGATTTTGTTCTCACTCATATTGCAACACCTCAAATCCTGTTATTACCGGTAAAAACTGGATATCCCTGTCAAAACGCAAGCTTATACATTATTATTGTATCATACCGTCCCGGGCACATCAAATCAATTTGGCGGTACAGTTATGCAAAATAAGCATGAACCGGCAGACGGCAGGCAGAACACAATGTTGTACTTTTTTCACAGAATTGTATTGCAAATCACTTGAAACAATGGCTTTTTCTGCGTATAATGGGCAGGACGGCTTACCCGTCGGAAAACAACGGTTCGACAGACGGGAGCGAGGTGGCATGGGTGCGTGCCCTTGAACATATTCTGCACAAGTACGAAGGTGTGATCACCGGGCCGGAGGATCTGCTGGGCGGGAAGCGCCCCGGTCTGCTGTTTTATCCGCTGGCGGGCGGTATGCGCTCCGCCCTGGACTTTCCCGCAGACGCGGCAGCCCGGGGGGCTTGGGTGGCGGCGGCGGGTGCACCCCGTTCTCACCACCCTCGCCCCCCTTTTTCTGAGCTGTCCCCAGCGGTTTGAAAACAGGGATTTTCTCCGGGATCCCGTCCATGCGTCCCCCGGGCCGGACGGTGGGATCCCGCTGCCGGAAGAG
>ONVR01000021.1 GCA_900321335.1 uncultured Eubacteriales bacterium
ACGGACACCCTTGCCTTCGGCTAACGCTCCCTACTGCCAAGCGCGTAGCGGACTTTCACCGCCAAGTTGTTGCCCATGCGGGGCGCACAAAATGAAATCGAAGGGGCGGCGGCCGCCGTCCCTTCGATTCAGGCCGTTGACAAAGGCAAGTCAACGGTCGTTTTTTGGGGCTCTTCACGGAAAGATGCGGGATGTTTACCACCTCATCCGCCCCTTCGGGCCACCGTCCCACGGGCCTGCCGGCCCCATCTCGCTGCAACGCCCGCTATCCGTGATAAGCCGTATTTTTCAGAGCTCTGCGCTCTGGCAGTGGAGCAGGATCACTCGGCGGCCTGCATCTGCTTCAGCAGCTCCGCGACCGCCTGCGCGGATTGTTCATAGGCATCCCGGGTCATCACGCCGACGGGAATGTCGGAATAGTAGGGCTCGGTGATGATGGTTCCCTCCGGCATATCGCGGGTGTACTCCCGGACGCGGGGCAGGATCTCGTCCAGATAGGCAATGGCCTGCTTCTCCTCGGGCGTGAAGTCCGCCTCCATCTCGGCCTTGTAGGCGGCGTATTCCTCGTCGGTCATCAGCATGCCGATGATGATGGTGAGCAGCGGCTGCATCGTGCGCGAGGCGGTATCTGAGGTCACCGGCGAACCCAAATGGACACGAACAGATCAGAATAGTAGGATTCCGATGCGACGGTTTCCCCAGGCCTGTCCATTTTGCCACAGGGCGCAAAATCGAACTGGCCGCCTCGTCCCCGGACATCTCTTTGACGGCGTCGGTGTCGGCCTTCGCGCGTTAATCCTCGCTCATTTGCGCCCGTTGGTTCGACGGGTTGTTGGCGCGGGTGCTATTGTTGGAAGAGCTTGGCGACGATCATGGGATTAAAGGTTGTGATTTTCACAAGAGACACATTCCTTTTTGTGAAATAATGTTTACCGTTAGTTTAGCACAGCAGTTTACATCTGTCAATCACAAGTCATTTGCAGGTCGGGGCGAACGCGCGGGTTAACAGATCGTCAAATGAATTGCAAAGGCGTTGCCGAAAGGCCATTGCCTCCGCCCCGTTGTCGCGGGCACGCCCCCGGAGACGAAGGGTTCAAAGCCCCGAATCATGCTGCTGACAGGCTTTGGATCTTCTCCACAAGCGGCCGGGTATCAACAATTTCGATGCCCGGATTCGCCTGCCTGTATTCCTCCGCCTCTTGCAGCAGCTCATTCCCCTTTTCAAGGGCGTAATTGCGATACTGCCGTGAAATTCCCTCGGTATGCTCCCACTGCTTCAGGAAGTAATGGATCCGCTCCTGGAGCTCCACGGCGTCCTTCGCCGCGGACAGCCGCTCCTTCATGCTGCGAACGGCTTTGGCGCGCTCCCGGGCTTTTTCTTCGCTCTGGACGGAAGCCGCGCAATTCGAGATCACTTTGCGGCACGTGATCATCAGCTCCGCACGGGTGAACTTCCTCTGGTTCAGGGATTTCAAAAACAGCCGGTCATAATACGGCGCGAAGCCCCTTTCCCTAAACAGCCGGGCGGCGTCGACGGCCTTCTTCGCGGCGAAACCCGGAAGCTGTTTGAGGGGAATACCGCCCAAAGCCGCGCCCTGATCGGAGAGCGCCGGATTGTGCTGAACGGCGACGCTCCACGCCAGGAGCAGCGGCGCGACGGCGATCAGCGGATACCCATATCTGATTTCTCCGTTGACGTGGCTCATAAAGAGGCCGATGAACAGTATAAACGCGGGGAAGATTCCCAGGAACACCCTGCCGGATTTTCGCCTGACGGCATAGCCCAGCAGCGCCATGGTGATCCATGTGGCCAGGCCCGTGGCCAGCGTCATGCGCAGCAGCGGCACCTTTTGCCAGCCTTCCCAGTATTTCATCAGGTCGTCCCGATGGGGATCGGTGAAATACACATTGACATCCTCCGGATCGGGCGCCATGTCAAACCTGAAGATGTACAGCCACCAGGGATCCAAATGGGCAAAGGTACACATGATCGTCGCCCGCACCATCGTCAAGGGGTGCTTTCTCAGCATTCTGTAATACAGATCCCAGAATTCAGAATGGTCTCCGTCGGGGTCCCGAAAGGTGTTCTTCACGGGGTCGGAGAGCTTCGGCGTAAAATCCCGCACGATGGTTTCATAATCGAGCGTGGTGTTAATGATGTCGATTTCCTCCGGGGTCATCTCCGCCTGGTGGGTTTTACAGTAATAGGCGACTTGCTGAAACTGCATGCTGTAGTTTTCGCCCTTTCGCTCCGGATTGACGTTCAGAAACGGATAGATCAGGACGGTCGGCGCATAAAAGACGATCACCGTGGCCAGCAGGCAGGCCACCGCCTTTTTGAAATAGCGCCTGCGCTGGTGGATGGCAACCGCGATGATCGCCAGCAGCGCGATGTAAAACGCCGTCTTGCGGGTAAAGGAGATCAAAAACGCGCCCAAAAACAGGTTCAGGAAGGTCCGCTTCCCGGAGCCGTCCTCGCTCAGCGCTTTCAGGTACCAAATATAGAACAGCAGAAACAGGCCGGTGTGCAATACATCCTTTAGCACGCTCACCATGGCGCTCTGCCATGTCGGAAAGAGCGCGAAATACGCGATGATCGCCACCTGCCAGCGCTTTGATCCGGTGATCCGGCGAATGTAGGCTGCGTAACCGGTAATCGCCGCGGCGCATATCAGCGCCTGCATAAGCAGCGTAAAGAACATACCCCGAAGATCTCCGCCGAGCAGTCTGCCCACGGAATAAGTGATTCCATAGAAGATGGTGGCCAGTATCGGGTGGGAGGCGTCGATATTATAGCGGCCGCGGAAGGAGAGTATCTGTGTCACCGTATCGCTTGGAACCGCTCCGGGATTGCAGAGTATCATGCCCGGCAGCCATCCCGCCAAAAGGCAAAAAAAGCTGATGAGTATGGACACATAGCGGTTCTCCGCGTTCGATCGCTCCACATCTCCCAAACCCGGCGCGTGATCAATCAGCCAATACAGCAAATCGACCGTTCGCGATACCAGGGCGACGCATCCGATCATGAACAGGATGTTCCCCGCCACGCCAATCGGCAGAAATATTTCCGTCAATCCCCCAAATTCCATGGACAGGGAAATATTGATATTCAGGGCGATAACGCTCCCGACCACCAGCCCTTCCACGCTGCGCCGACCCGTGAGATTGCCCAGATACAGAAAGACCAGGAGCAGCCCAATGAAGATCAAAATGACCATCGGGAGGGGAACATGGGTTGTAAACACGTCCTTCAGAAAGCTCCGGGAGGGATCCTCGTAATACTCCGAAAGAATCCATTGGGGCTGTCGAAGGTAGAGTATGATCGCCATGGAAGCCGTGGCGGGAATGGCGGTGAGCAGGGCTATGAGCAAATTGAAGACACGGGGTTTATCCTTTTTGGGGCTTTCTGTCGGAGCCTTGAGCAGAGTCATATGCAATACTCCCTTGCCGCTGAATGCGCGATAAACGGTAACGGTTCGATCCCGGGCTCCCTCCGGCCCGCCCATGAGGCCAGACGGAGGGAGTCCTTGAAGGAAGGACTGAATCCTCATGCAGCAAGCCGCGCCACCATAAATGAAACCAATGGGGGGGGGTGACAGCTAAGAGAGGAAGCAGTATAATAGAGGGACGGCGAAGGTCGATAACTAAGTGGGCGAAGAGCCCGAGACTGAATCTGACTAATGATTCCCAAGTTGCACCACGAACTGTCTGTTCGCAAGAAGCGAGAAAAGGACGTACAGTAAAATAATACTGAGAGGGAATCATGCCGTATATAAA
>ONVR01000136.1 GCA_900321335.1 uncultured Eubacteriales bacterium
CTGGACAAGGAGAACTACGACGCCATCGTCATCGCCTGCGGCTCTACGCCCATCGTGCCCAGACGGATCCCCGGCATTGATCTGCCCCACGTATCCTGGGCTCCCGACGCGGAGCAGGGCAACGGCTTTGTGGGTGACAACATCGTGATCATCGGCTCCGGCGCCGTGGGTCTGGAGGCCGCTATCGAGTTTGCCGACATGGGCAAGAAGATCACCGTCATCGACATGGACACCGCGGAGAGCGCCGTTGGAAAGCTCTTTGCCGGCTCCAGCACCGCCGCTCAGGAGTTCCTCAACAGACTCCAGGAGCAGAAGGTGCCCATCCACTACGAGACCAAGCTCAAGGAGATCACCCCGGACAAGGTGGTTGCCGAAAACGTGGCCACCGGCGAGACGGTGGAGTTCCCCTGTGACACCGTGCTGCTTGCCATGGGCATGCTGCCCCGGAAGGATAAGGTTGACGAGCTGCGCCACTGTGCCCCCGAGACCAACGTGTACATCGTGGGCGACTGCGCCAAGGTCGCTACCATCTCTGAGGCCGTCAACGACGCCTTCCGCGTCTGCCTGCACATCTAAAGCGATACAGTCTAAAATCCCCGCCGACCGGCGGGGATTTTTATTTTTTTCAAAAAAACAGTTGACAAAAGCAAAAACAGGAATTATAATCCTATTAAATCCATAGGAAAGTAGTGATTTTGATGATCCGCAACCTTCTGCGATGTCGATGTTGACCCATGTGGAGCACAGATCGGAAGCATAAATAAAACGGATTTAATAAGTAAGGAGTGTTTTTTACTATGGCAATTTATCAGTCTATTGCGCAGCTCGTCGGCGGTACTCCTCTGGTGGAGCCTGTGAATTATAATCGGAAGAACAACCTGGAAGCGAGGGTCGTGGTAAAGCTGGAGTATCTCAATCCCGCCGGCTCTGTGAAGGACCGGATCGCCAAGGCCATGATCGAGGAGGCGGAGGCCTCCGGCAAGCTCAAGCCCGGCGGCACCATCATTGAGCCCACCTCCGGCAATACGGGCATCGGCCTTGCGGCTATCGGTACGGCCAAGGGTTATAAGGTGATCATCACCATGCCCGAGACCATGTCTGTGGAGCGACGCAATCTGATGAAGGCATACGGAGCGGAGCTGGTCCTCACCGAGGGGGCCAAGGGCATGAAGGGCGCCATTGCAAAGGCGGAGGAACTGCAAACGCAGATCCCAGGCTCCGTCATCGCCGGACAGTTTGTCAACCCGGCCAATCCCAAAGCCCATCTGGAGACCACCGGTCCGGAGATCTGGCGGGACACGGAGGGAAAGGTGGATATCTTTGTGGCCGGTGTGGGAACCGGCGGCACCGTAACGGGTGTGGGACAGTATCTGAAATCCCAAAACCCCGATGTGAAGATCGTGGCCGTGGAGCCCACAGACTCTCCCGTACTGTCCAAGGGCGTTGCCGGATCCCATAAGATCCAGGGCATCGGCGCCGGCTTCGTGCCGGACGTGCTTGACACAAAGGTGTATGATGAAATTGTACCTGTCAGCAGCGACGACGCCTTTGCCACGGGCAAAGCGCTGGCAAGAACAGACGGCATTCTGGTGGGCATTTCCTCCGGCGCTGCCCTGTGGGCGGCTACGGAGCTGGCCAGACGGCCGGAAAATAAGGGAAAGGTGATCGTGGCCCTTCTGCCGGATACCGGCGACCGTTACCTGTCTACACCGCTGTTTGCCGACTGAGCAGACAGATAACCGGGATTTGGAGTATTTTATGAACCACCGCAGCAAAAAAGTTTTGAATCTGGTGCTTGCCGCCCTGTTTGCCGCACTGATCTGTGTGGCGACCATGGTGTTTACCATTCCCCTTCCGGGAAGAGGGTACCTCAATACGGGGGACTGCTTTGTCATTCTGGCAGGATGCCTCATGGGTCCCGTGTTCGGCCCCGCAGCCAGCGCTGTGGGATCTGCCCTGGCGGATGTGATTCTTGGCTTTGCTGTGTATGCTCCGGGAACGTTTGTTATCAAGGGACTGATGGCGCTGGCAGCCTGTGCCGCATTCCGTGCCGTTAACCGGAATGGGGAAAAACACGCCCTTGTGCCGGTGGTTTCCGCCGGCGTGGCGGGAGAGTTCGTGATGATCGCCGGATACTTTCTTTATGAGACGGCGCTGTTCGGCTTCAAGACGGCCATCGGCGGCGTCCCGGGCAACTGCCTGCAGGGAGCGGGCGGATTGGTTATTGCCGGGGCGGTTCTGGGCGCGCTGCTGCGCAACACCTATATCCGGGAGTTTTTCCCGGGCACGGGCTCGGAGAAAACAAAGCGATAAACGGAAGCATTCCAAATTGTCAGAAAGCCGATGCAGCGGGAAAGTCGTTGCATCGGCTCTTTTTATGGTGTATAGTGAAAGCAGGGAGGGAAGCGGATGAAAGCGCTGATTGCCATGAGCGGGGGTGTGGATTCCTCGGCAGCCGCGGCCATGATGGTGCAGGCGGGATACGAGTGTGTTGGCGTCACCATGAAGCTTAACAACTATCAGGACGAACAGGCGGAGGGGTGCTGTACTCTTTCGGACACGGAGGATGCGGCGGGCGTGGCCCGCAAGCTGGGGATGAAATACTACGTATTCAACTTCACCGAGGACTTCGCCAGTCAGGTCATCGACCGCTTTGTGGCCGGATACGAGGCCGGGCGGACGCCAAACCCCTGTATCGACTGCAACCGGTATATGAAGTTTGACAAGCTCTATCAGCGGGCAAAGCTGCTGGACTGTGACAAGATCGTCACGGGACACTATGCCCGTGTCGTATTTGATGACGAATCCGGTCGCTGGCAACTCCGTCGGGCGGCAAATCCGGCAAAGGATCAGACCTACGTGCTGTATTTTCTCACCCAGCAGCAGCTGGCCCACACCGTGTTTCCCCTGGGGGCGTTTGCCTCCAAGGAGGAGGTCCGGGCCTATGCGGCGGCCCTTGGCTTCGGCAATGCCGGCAAACGGGACAGCCAGGACATCTGCTTCGTGCCCGACGGGGATTACGGCGGCTTTCTGGAGCGCTACACGGGGAAGAAATACCCGGAAGGCGACTTCCTGGATCTGGCGGGACAGGTTGTCGGGCGACACAAAGGCGTGGTGCGCTACACCATCGGCCAGCGAAAGGGCCTGGGGCTGTCCATGAACCGGCCCGTCTACGTATGCGATAAATCCGTAGCGGACAACACCGTCACCGTGGGCGACGAGCGGGATCTGTATACGGACGCCCTCACCGCGGGAGAGTTCAACTGGATCATTGCGCCCCCGGCGGGGGAGATCCGGACCCAGGTCAAGACCCGTTACAGTGCAAAGCCTGCGGCGGCGACGGCCCGGATCCTGCCGGACGGACGGGTGCGGGTTGCCTTTGACACGCCCCAGCGGGCGGTCACCCGGGGACAGGCCGCCGTGCTCTACGACGGGGATCTGGTTCTGGGGGGCGGCACCATCGAAGAGGCGGAGTAACGCGGAAAACAAAGCAGGTGCGACCACTTCGGTCACACCTGCTCGCTCTCTGTTTGCGGTACCTTACGCCGTGGGCCTCTCAGTAGGAAGGCTCCACCACACGGATCCGATCCTCGGGCACGTCAAAGTACCGGGCGACGCTGGCAATCAGATTCTCCTCGCCCAGATAGTCCGCAGCATATTCAAGGTCCTCATCGGCAAAGAGTTCGTTGCCGTGCTCGTCAAAGAGAACGCAGCTGTCGATCCGGCACAGCCCCCGGGTGTTCATGGAGCGGACGATACCTACCTCCACATGGCCGATGGGACAGACGTAGGCGTTGCCCAGGTCCAGCGCCTCATAGATCCAGCCGCCGCCGTATCCTGTGTTTTCGCTTTTGAACATTCCGATGCGCCTCCTTTTCCACCATTATAGCGGGAAAAGGAGGCGCTGTCCAAAACCTTTTTGGGATTGGATCATACCAAAGGCGCATTGAAAGCGGCTCAGGGGCTGATTCGCTCTTGCTCCGCCAGCGCCAACGCGGCGGTGTACAGGGTGCCGGCACAGGCCATGGGATACCGGGCTGCGGCGCCGGCAAGCCACTGTATCTGTTTTTCGTACAGATCTCGCCAGCGGTCCTCTTTCGTGTGGCGGTGCAGCAACAGCAGGACCAGACAAAAGACGCTGTTGCCGCCGGGGTAAGCGTTGTCAAAGGGCTCCCGGGGCCGCAGGATCAGCTGCTCGGCGCTCTCGCCGTAGAGGTAACAGCCGCCCTCCGGCGCGGCATAATCCGAGACGATCGCATCCGCCGCCGCGATTGCGGCCTCCAGATAGTCGGCCTGCTCCGTGGCGCCGAACAGGGCGCAGGCAGCCAGAGCGTAGTAGGCCAGATCCTCCAGCATGGGGGCATATCGGGCCTCCCCGTCGATCCACCGCCTCCGGGGCAGGGGAAAGCTTTGACACAGATTCTTCCGCAGAAAGGCAAAGGCGTCCACGGCGGCTGTCAGCCACTCCGGCTCCTCCAGGATCCGGGAGAGCCGGACAAAGGCGGCGATCATCATCCCGTTCCAGCCGGTGATGACCTTTTCGTCCCGCAGCAGGGGCATCCGGCCGACCCGGTAGCGATAGACCGCCTCCCGGAGCCGCTCCAGAGCGCCTTTGGCGTGCAGACGCAGATCCTTTCCCAGCAGATTGGGCAGCCCGCCGCCGACGGCGATGCCGTAGCTCCGGCAGAACAGTTCCCCGTCCGCCTGTCCCAGAAGGCCGCAAAGCTCCTGTTGGGTAAACAGGTAGTAGGCACCCTCCCGTCCGTTGGCGTCCGCGTCCTGGGCGGCGTACAGTTCGCCCTCCGGCCCGGTCATCTCCCGGCGGATGTAGGCGGCGATCCCCTCGGCGGCGGCGCGATAGTGGCCCCGGCCGGTCATGCGGTAAGCCTCGGCAAAGGCCGCTGCGGTCACGGCGTTGTCATAGAGCGTCTTTTCAAAATGGGGGATCAGCCAGCGCCGGTCTGTGGCGTATCGGCAGATCCCGCCGCCCACGTGATCGAAGATCCCGCCCCGGTACATGTGATCCAAGGTTGAAAGCGCCATCTCCAGAGCGTCTGCCTGCCCGGTCAGACCGTAATAGGCCAGGAGAAAGAGGATGTTCTGCCCGCTTGGAAATTTCGGCGCGTCTCCAAACCCGCCGTATTGGCTGTCATAGGCTTCCGAAAAGGCGTGAAAAGCGCCTTTGAGCAGGGAAAGATCCGCGCTTGCGGGAGCAAAGGTGTACGACAGATCCCGAAGCGTCCGGGTAAACCGCTCCGCTGCCGCGGTGATGGACAGGGTGTCCTTCTGCCACTGCTCCCAGGCCAGATTGAGCACCCGGATCATTTCGGCCTTCGGCAGATAGGTGGCGGCGTAAAAGGGGTGTCCCTCCGGGGTGGCGATGATCGTCATGGGCCAGCCGCCGGAGCCCTCCAGCGCCTGCAGCGCCTGCATATAGACGGTGTCCACGTCGGGGCGCTCCTCCTTGTCCACCTTTACGGGGACGAAACGGCTGTTGAGAAGTCCGGCCACGCCCGGATCGGAGAAAGACTCCGCTGCGATCACGTGGCACCAGTGGCAGGAGGAGTACCCCACGCTGAGAAAGAGGGGCTTGTTTTCCCGCCTGGCCTTCTCAAACGCCTCCGGTCCCCAGGGATACCAGTCGATGGGGTTGTCCGCGTGCATCCGCAGATAGGGGGATTTTTCATATTGCAGTCGGTTCATGGAATAGCCTCCGGATTCGTCGATTCTGTTCTCAGTATTTCCGGAGCAAAAGCGGCTTATTCCCATGGGCAGCCGGACAAATTTTTTTCAAAAGTGTAGGTTGTACAATGATGTGTGACAGAAGATAGAAAAAAAGAATAGCGAATGGGAATGACCTGTGTTATGGTTGAGTTGTC
>ONVR01000001.1 GCA_900321335.1 uncultured Eubacteriales bacterium
GCATGATCTTCCGGGTCGTATTCCCCCGTGAGCTGTAAATCATTTCATTTCAATATCCGAAAGGCAGGCATCCACTATGAACCGTTCTATTGACACCAACTGCGTACAGGCCGGCTATGAGCCCAAATCCGGCGAGCCCAGAGTCCTTCCCATCGTCCAGAGCACCACGTACAAGTACGAGACCTCCGCGGACATGGCGAAGCTCTTTGACTTTGAAGGCGAGGGATACTTCTACACCCGTCTGGCCAACCCCACCAACGACGCCGTGGCCGCCAAGATCACCGCTCTGGAGGGCGGCGTCGCGGGCGTTCTCACCGCCTCCGGCATGGCGGCGACCTTCATGGCCGTGTTCAACATCGTCAGCTGCGGCGACCATATCGTCAGCTCCAACAGCATCTACGGCGGGACCTTCAACCTCTTTGCCGTGACCATGAAGCGCATGGGCATTGACGTGACCTTCGTCAGCCCCGACGCCACGGAAGAGGAACTCAACGCCGCTTTCCGGCCCAACACCAAGGTCATGTTCGGCGAGTCCATCGCCAACCCGGCCCTGACGGTACTGGATATTGAGCTGTTCGCCAAGGTAGCCCACGCCCATGGGGTGCCTCTGATCATCGACAACACCTTTGCCACTCCCATCAACTGCCGACCCTTCCAGTGGGGCGCCGACATCGTCGTTCACTCCACCAGCAAGTACATGGACGGCCACGCCTGCGCCTTGGGCGGTGCCATCGTGGACAGCGGTCGTTTCGACTGGACGAAGTATCCGGAGAAATACGCCTGCCTGACCACCCCGGACGAGAGCTACCACGGCATCGTATATACGGAAAAGTTCGGCGTGGAGATGGCCTATATCACCAAGCTCACCGCGCAGCTGATGCGGGATCTGGGGCCTGTTGCCGCCCCCCACAACGCGTTTCTGCTCAATCTGGGGCTGGAGTCTCTCCACGTGCGGATCCCCCGGCACTGCGCAAACGCCCTTGCTGTGGCAAAATATCTCCAGGCCAACGAGGACGTGGCCTGGGTCCAGTATGCCGGTCTTCCGGGAGACAAGTACTATGAGCGGGCACAGAAATATATGCCCAACGGCACCTGCGGCGTGATCTCCTTCGGCCTGAAAAGCGGCCGGGCCGGCGCCGAGAAATTTATGGCCGGGCTGAAACTCGCCGCCATCGTCACCCACGTGGCCGACGCCAGGACCTGTATCCTCCACCCCGCCAGCACCACCCACCGGCAGATGAGCGATCAGGAACTGCTGGACGCGGGTGTCCCCGGGGATATGATGCGCCTGTCCGTGGGCATCGAGGACGTAAACGACATCATCGCGGACATTGAAAACGCCCTCGCGTGCGCACGAGGATAAAACATCTTATTGCAGAAATAAAGAAAAGCCTTGAAAACACTTGCGTTTTCAAGGCTTTTTCCGTTGGCAGCGGATGAAGGATTCGAACCCTCACAGACGGAGTCAGAGTCCGGCGTGCTACCATTACACAAATCCGCTACGTTTGAGCCTCTGCGGCTCAAGCATGTGATATTATATCTGCTTTATCTGGAATTGTCAAGGGCTTTTTCGGGATTCCGTAAAAAAACTGTATTCCTCAGAATTCCGCCCGCCGCTGACGGGTCATCAGCTCCTCGGCGATGGTCCCAACCGGCTTATCTTCATACAGCAGACTGTACATCTGCCGGGTGATGGGCATGTCCACGTGGACCTTTTCCGACAGATCCATTGCCGCCTTGGTGGCGTAATAGCCCTCCACCACTGCGCCCACCTGGCGCATGGCCTCCCCAACGGGTACGCCCTTGCCGATGAGCACCCCGGCCCGCCTGTTTCTGGAGTGGCGGGAGGTGCAGGTGACGATCAGATCGCCCACGCCGGCAAGACCCAGCATGGTCTCTCGCCTGCCGCCCATGGCCGCGCACAGATCCGCGATTTCCGCAAGGCCCCGGGTCATAAGCATGGCCAGGGTATTGTCGCCGTAGCCCATACCGTCACAGATCCCCGCGCCCAGGGCGATAATATTCTTCATGGCCGCCCCCAGCTCGACCCCCACCACGTCGTCGGAGGTGTAGACCCGAAACCGCTCGTTCATGAAGATATCCTGGACCGCTTTGGCAACCGCCTCGTCCTCGGAGGCCGCCACACAACCTGTGAGGATCCCCCGGCCGACCTCCTCCGCGTGTGAAGGACCGGACAGAGAGGCGATACGGGCCTTCTCCCCCAACTCCCGCCGGAGGATCTGGGAAAAGCGAAGAGAGGTGTCCTTCTCGATACCCTTGGAGATACACACCACAATGCAATCGTCGGACAGGCGGCCCCGAAGCCGCGCCGCCGTCTGGCTCACGGCGAAGGACGGCGTGGCCATGACCGCCACGTCAATGTCCGCCACCGCCGCGTCAAAATCCGCGGTGACGTTCACGCTCTCCGGGATCACAACGCCGGGCAGCAGCGGATTGATCCGCTTGCGGCAGATGACGTTGGCCTCGTCCTGCATATAGGACCAGAGGGTGACCTCATGGCCGTTGGAATCCAGCAGCACGGCGACAGCCGTACCCCAGCTGCCGCTGCCGAAGATGGAAACTTTCATTCTTTTTTCTCCTTGTGAAACTGCAGCTTTGACTCCTGTCCGTGCAGGAGCTTCCAGATATTCTTATGATGCCGGCAGACCAGAAGCAGCCCGCTCAGCGCGGCCAGGATCAGCGTATAGGTGTCCCCCACCCCCAGGGCCGCTACGGCAACGGGATAGGCGATGCCGGCGGCAATGGACCCCAGGGACACGTAGCGGGTCAGCAGCACGCACAGCAAAAAACAGCCCCAGGCGATCAGCGCCACACGCCAGTCCACGAAAAACAGCACCGTGCCGCCCGCCAGAACGGTCTTGCCCCCCTGAAACTCGTAGTACACGGGGAAGGCATGCCCCAGCATGACGAACAGGCCGCTCCAGACGGCGCCGGTATCCGCAAGGCCGAAGAAGTGTCCTGCGATCAGCCGGGTGGCGATCACGGGCAGCACCGTTTTCAGCACGTCGATGATGATCACCACCGCGGCGCTCTTCCAGCCGAACACACGCTGATAGTTGGTCAGCCCGGCGTTGCCGCTGCCAAGCTGGCGGATGTCCTTATGATAGTAGTATTTGGAGGCGATGATCGCGCCGTTGACGGCTCCCGACAGATAGGAAATCACCGCGCTGCATACCAGAACAAGCCAAAGCATCTGTGAACCGTACTCCTTTATAATCCAATGAAAATGAAAGGGGTCAATACTCCTTGTCGCCCTTCTGTCGGATGATCAGACGGATGGGGGTGCCCTCCAGCCCGAAGACGCCCCGGATCTGGTTTTCCAGATACCGCTGATAGGAAAAGTGGAACAGCTGTGCGTCGTTGCAGAAGCAGACGAATGTGGGCGGCCGGATGCCCACCTGGGTCATGTAGTAGATCTTCAGCCGGCGCCCCTTGTCTGTGGGTGGCTGTACCCGGGCGGTGGCGTCCGCCAGAACGTTGTTGAGCATGCCCGTGGTGATGCGCATGGCCGCCTGGTCGTTTACAAAGTTGATCAGCTCAAAGAGCCGGTCCACCCGCTGCCCCGTCATGGCCGAGATAAACAAAATGGGGGCATAGCTCATAAAGCTCAGATCCCGGCGCATGTCGGCGCGCATTTTGTCCATGGTCTTGCCGTCTTTTTCCACTGCATCCCACTTGTTGACAACGATGATGCTGGCCTTGCCGGCCTCGTGGGCCAGTCCGGCCACCTTGGTGTCCTGCTCCGTCACGCCCTGACAGGCGTCGATCATGATGACGCAGACCTGGGAGCGTTCAATGGCCATTTGGGCCCGGAGTACGCTGTACTTTTCGATCCTGTCGTCCACCCGGGATTTCCGCCGGATGCCCGCCGTGTCGATAAAGACGTACTTGCCCTGTTCGTTTTCAAAGTAGCTGTCGATGGCGTCACGGGTGGTGCCCGCCACGTTGCTGACGATGACCCGGTTCTCCCCCAGGATCCTGTTGGTCAGGGAGGACTTGCCCACGTTGGGCTTGCCGATGATCGCCACGCTGATCACGTCCTCCCGCTCCTCCAGTTCGGATTCCGGCGGGAAGTGCCTGACACACGCACTGAGAAGATCGCCGGTGCCGTGTCCGTGGACTGCGGAGACGCCAATGGGATCTCCCATCCCCAGGGAGTAAAACTCGTAGATATCCGGGTTCACGGGCCCTGTGGCGTCCATCTTGTTGACGGCCAGCACCACGGGCTTTCCCGACCGCAGAAGCATATTGGCCACCTCGTGATCCGCGGCAGTGACGCCCGTTGTGATGTCGGTAACGAAGACGATCACGTCAGCGGTGTCAATGGCGAGCATGGCCTGCTCCCGCATGAACAACAGTATTTCATTGTCCGTGGAGGGCTCGATGCCCCCCGTATCCACCAGGTCAAACGCCCGCCCCTCCCAGTCAGAGGATGCGTACAGGCGGTCTCTCGTCACGCCGGGGGTGTCCTCCACGATGGCAAGGCGTTTGCCCACCAGCCGGTTGAACAACATGGATTTTCCCACGTTGGGGCGCCCCACGATGGCGATTAGCGGTTTTGGCATGGTTAACTCCTCTCTAATATCCGTTCATGGCGGCGGCCAGATCGCCGCCGTCCTGCTCCACGACCCGCACGGGGACGCCAAGCTTTTCCGAAAGTTCCGGCAACGTCACGTCGTCGAGAAAAACGCCCTCCCCCTGCCGAAGCATATTCCGGGGGATCAGCAGGCGCTTTCCCAGCTCTTTGCCGGTCAGCTGCCGGATAATGTCTCCTCCCGTGACCAGACCGGCCACGTCGATGGTATGTCCGAAGAAATCGTTGACCACCGGGTAGATCGTTCCCCGAATGGCCGGGGCACGCCGGGCGGCTTTCTCCGCAAGGCTGCGGATAAACGGCGCCGCCGACACCCCGGTCGCCACGGAAAACTCACACAGATCCCCGGGCGTCAGTTCCTCGTAGGCCGCATCAAACTCCGTGATGAGCAGCCGCATCAGCCCCACGCCGTTTTCCAGCTGGGGATAGTCCTCATAAAACTCGTCCTCCGGCAGAGGCAGCCCCGCCTTGAGGTACATCTCGTCGGCGCAGAAGAAGATCCGGGAACCGCAACGCTCCAGACACGCCTCGCCGTATGCCTCCACCTGCCGGACCGTCTCCAGAGCGCGCTCCCGGTCAAAGGGCGTCAGCTCACAAAGGCCCTGCCGGTGCTTTGTCAGCCCCACGGGGACGATGGATACGCTGGGCACCTGGGGATACAGGGCCGCCAGATCCTCCATGGTCTTTTGGAGC
>ONVR01000154.1 GCA_900321335.1 uncultured Eubacteriales bacterium
GGTTATACGATCGGTACGACAAGAAGATCCCGTCCGGAACGGGGAGGCGGTGTATCGACGGTTCCGTTACCGGCCGGAACAAGTGCGTCGGGTACTGCCAATACTGCGGACACCCCGGCTTTTTAACGCAAAAACTCCGGGACGATCATCAGTGCAGAGAAAAGCAGTGCTGCCACTATGTGGAAAAGCAGGCCAGAGCAAAGGCAAAGGCGGTTTGCGAGGACTGCTCGGAGCAGATCCTGGCGGCTGCGAAGAGGGAACTGGGTCAGATGGAGGCGGTAAAGCCGATTCGGGTGACGAGAACGGACTTCAAAAGCTACGTTGTCTTCTACGTGTCGATCACGAAAGAGGACCCGCTCTGCGCCTGCGAGGAAAAACTCTCTGCGGAATTTGACGTTGACGTGACCTTCAGCCGACTGGCGTATGACTTTGAGATCTGCGCCGCCATGCTCTGCAGCGAATCATAAAAGCTCACGCCGGATTTGGGAGAACGCGCGCATTTCCAATCTGTACAAATCCGTCGTTATGGGCTATACTGAAACGGGAAAACCAGCCAAGGATTCTAATTCGGCAGAAAGGATGGCAACTATGGAAAACAATGAGTTTTTGTACGATCTGAAAACACCGGAAACCACCTGGAACGGAAGCGGCAACAGCTATTTTCCCAACGGGGAGATCGCCTCGGTGGCGGGACGGATCACCGACCCGGAGGGACCCCGGTGCCTGTACTGGTGCCTGGATACCATTATGTACAAGAATCCGCCGGAGACGGACTTCAACAAAACCCAGATGACCCATTATCATCTGCGGGGCTACGAGACGTTTTTCGTGGACAGCGGCAGCCTGTACCTGTACATCAACGGACAGCGGGCCCTGGCGAAAAAAGGCGACATTATCCAGCTCCAGCCCGGGCAGGCCCACGGCATGGCGTTTTTGGAGGATGTGAAGTGGCGGGGCACTTACCACGATTTTGAGACGTACCCCGAGGCCGTGGACGTGGGGCGGGTGAAGGCGTACATGCCGGAGCTGGCCGACGATCCGGCCCTCAACGGGCTGATGCCCAGGGGGTTCATGGACCATATCGACATGGAGCCCTTCCTGTTTCAGGACGTGGCCCCGGAGCAGTGCCAGGCGATCAAGAACATTGCACGGCCCCATGCTTCCTACGATTTTCCCGGTGTGAGCATGAAGATCGTAGTGGAGCGGTGGGAAAACGGCGGGGCCAAGGAGCTGGCCTGCGCTGTGATGGAGCCGGGGTTCACAGCCCGGTGGGTGAAGTACCCGCCCCTGCGGGAGCTGCTGTACGTCCGCTCCGGCAAGGTGAAGTTCAACATTCTGGGCAAGGAGTTTGTGGCCGACGACGAGTGTGTGGTCAACGTGCCCCGCTTCGCGCCCCACAGCATCGAGGCCCTGGAGCGCTCCGAGGTCTACGATCTGGGCGGTCAGAGCTGGTGGTCCCTGTTCTTCCAGAACTATACGTCCATCAGGACCTACGACCCCAAGCGCCTGACACCGGAGACGATACAGCGGCTCAAGGATCAGTTCCATATCCAGATCGAATCCATTGCCATAAAGTGAGCGGGCAAAGCGCAAAGACGCGGGAGGTTATCCATGTTTTACGACGTAATTATCATCGGAGCGGGGCCCGGCGGCATTTTTGCCGCCTATGAGCTGACAAAGCTGCGGCCGGACTGTAAGGTAGCCGTTTTCGAGGCGGGGCAGCCCCTGGAAAAGCGCCGCTGTCCCATTGACGGGGAAAAGGTGAAAAGCTGCATCCGCTGCAGGTCCTGCTCCATTATGAGCGGCTTCGGCGGCGCGGGAGCTTTCTCCGACGGGAAATACAACATCACCAACGACTTCGGCGGCACCCTTCACGAGTACATCGGCAAGGGGAAGGCGCTGGAGCTGATGCACTATGTGGACGAGATCAATCTGCACAACGGGGGAGCGGGGACGAAGCTCTATTCCACCGCCGGGACCCGGTTCAAAAAGCTCTGCATCCAAAACGATCTGCACCTGTTGGACGCCTCTGTGCGTCACCTGGGGACGGATATCAACTACACCGTTTTGCAGAATCTGTACGCCGGACTGAAGGACAAGGTGGATTTTTACTTTGACTGCCCTGTGGAGACGGTGGAGGTCCTGGACGGCGGCTATGCGATCCGGACCGGCAGCGAGACGTATCGCTGCAAAAAGTGCGTGATCTCCGTGGGCCGGAGCGGCAGCAAGTGGATGGAGAACGTATGCCAGCAGATCGGCATCGAGACCCGGTCCAACCGGGTGGATCTGGGCGTCCGGGTGGAGCTGCCCTGCGAGGTGTTCTCCCATCTGACAGACGAGCTCTATGAGAGCAAGATCGTATACCGGACGGAAAAATACGGGGATCTGGTGCGGACCTTCTGCATGAACCCCAGAGGCGCCGTGGTCACGGAGAACACCGATGGGATCGTCACTGTGAACGGCCACAGTTATGAAGATCCGGAAAAACACACCCAGAACACCAACTTTGCCCTGTTGGTATCCAAGCATTTCTCCGAGCCCTTTAAGGACTCCAACGGCTATGGCGAGAGCATCGCCCGGCTGAGCAATATGCTGGGAGGCGGCGTGATGATCCAGCGCTTCGGCGATCTGATCCGTGGCCAGCGCAGTACGGACAAACGTATTGAGCGGAGCTTTACGGTGCCGACCCTCAACGCCACGCCGGGGGATCTGAGCCTGGTGCTGCCCAAACGGATCCTGGACGGCATCATCGAGATGCTCTACGCCCTGGACAAAATCGCTCCGGGAACGGCAAACGACGACACCCTGCTCTACGGCGTGGAGGTGAAATTCTACAATATGGAAGTCGCCCTGGATGAGAACCTGGAGACCAAGTACAAAGGGCTTTATGTGA
>ONVR01000006.1 GCA_900321335.1 uncultured Eubacteriales bacterium
GGTGATCCTGGTCTATATCTTCACTCTGGACTGGAGGATGGGCCTGGCGAGCCTTGCCACCGTGCCCATCGGGATCTTCTGCTATGCCTTTATGATGGCGGGGAGCGCCGGATTCTACGAGCATACCGTCCGGGCCACCAAGACCCTCAACGATACGGCGGTGGAGTACATTGGGGGCATCCAGGTGATCAAGGTGTTCGGAAAAACGAAGTCCAGCTATGAACGGTTTTACCACGACGCCTATGAAGCGGCCCACAGCTTTATCGACTGGATGCGGGCCAGTATCGTCCCCATGACCTTTGCCATGGTGGTCATGCCGGCGACCATGGTATCCGTTCTGCCCATCGGCGGGCTGCTGGTGAAGGGAGGCTCCTTATCTGCCCAGACCTTCGTCACGGTCATCATTCTCTCCGTAGGGGTCATTACGCCCCTGATCACCCTGATGAGCTACTCCGATGACCTCCGGACCATGGGGACGATCTTCGGGGAGGTACAGGCGATCCTGGACGCCCCGGAGATGCGTCGGCCCCAGGAGGGACCCGTTCCGGAGAAAAACGACCTCGCCCTTGCCGACGTCCGCTTCGCCTACGAAGATACCGAGGTGCTCCACGGGGTCACGTTAAACATACCGGAGGGGAGCTTCATCGCCCTGGTGGGTCCCAGCGGCAGCGGCAAGAGCACCATCGCCCGGCTGATCGCGTCGTTGTGGGACGTGTCTGTTGGGAGCATCTGCTTGGGCGGTACAGATATCCGGCAGATCCCCCAGGAGAAATACGCCGACAGGATCGCTTTCGTCTCACAGGACAATTACCTGTTCAACATGACCGTGCGGGAGAATATCCGGCTCGGCCGGCCTTCCGCTTCGGATGAAGAGGTGGAGCAAGCGGCAAGGCAGTCCGGCTGCCACGAGTTTATCCTGGGCCTTGAACACGGATACGATACGATGGTGGGGTCCTCCGGGGGACACCTCTCCGGGGGGGAACAGCAGCGCATCTCCATTGCCCGGGCCATGCTCAAGGCGGCGCCCATCGTGATCCTGGACGAGGCCACGGCCTATACCGATCCGGAAAACGAGGCCGTCATCCAGCGGGCGGTATCCAGACTCACCGCCGGCAAGACCCTGATCGTCATCGCCCACCGGCTCTCCACGGTCATGGACGCGGACCGGATCTATGTGGTGCAGGACGGGCGGATCGGGGATTCCGGCACCCACGAGGAGCTTTTGTCTCATCACGGCCTCTATGAAAAAATGTGGAACGCCCATATGGAGGTGAAGGACAATGGTTAAGACGATCCGAAAATTTTTCTCCTTCTGCGGGGAGGAGAACTATCGTAAATTCAGAGCCTCGATCCTGCTGGGAGTCCTGCAGGCCATATGCGAGGCCATGAAGATCCCCGCCATTGCCTGCATGATCCGGGCCCTGATCCGGGGCAGCGTGACGACGCAGGATATTCTGCTGAGCCTCGGCATCATGGTGGTGAGCATCGTCGGCTCGGGGCTTATCAAGTCCAGGAGCATGATGCTCCAGACGGAGGGCGGCTACGATACCTGCGCGAAAAAGCGGGTGGAGATCGCAAGACACATGCGCTACCTGCCCATGGGCTACTTTAACGAGAACTCCCTGGGCCAGATCACCTCCGTCACCACCAACGTGATGGAAAGCCTGGAGAACGTGGCCACCCGGGTGATCATGCTGGTCTGCGAGGGGCTGCTCACCACGTCGCTGATCATCGTCATGCTCCTGTTTTTCGACTGGCGCATCGCCCTGGTGCTGCTGTGCGGCTTTGCCCTGTTCCTGCTTGCCAACCGATATCTGCAGAAGGCCGCCGGCCGCCTGGCGCCCCGCAAGATCGACGGAGATGAGAAGCTGGTGGAAAAGGTCCTGGAGTACCTTCAGGGGATGGCAGAGGTCAAGGCCTATCACCTGACGGGGGCCAAAAGCCGGGAACTCAACGACGCCATTGCCGCCAATGTGAAGATCAATACGGATATGGAGATGGCGCTGGTTCCCCGTATGGCGGTCCAGAGCTTCATCGCCAAGCTGACCGGCACGGCCATGGTGGCCTTCTCCTGCGCCTTTTACTGCGCGGGGACCATGGACGCCCTCACCGCCGTGGTCATGGTGATCTCAGCCTTCATCGTCTACGGGAGCCTGGAGACTGCGGGCAGCTATTCGGCCCTGCTGCGGGTGGTGGATGTGAGCGTGGATAGGGCCCAGGAGATCCTGGACACCCCGCAGATGGACATCTCCGGGGAGGTCATCACCCCGGTGTCCCGGGAGATCCAGGCAGAGGATATGGTGTTCTCCTACGACAGCCGCAGGATCATCGACGGCATCTCTGTGACCATCCCGGAGAAAACCACCACGGCCATCGTGGGCCCCTCCGGGGGAGGCAAAACCACCCTGGTCAATCTTCTGGCCCGGTTCTGGGACGTGGACGAGGGCACGGTCACGCTCGGCGGCCGGAACGTGAAGGACTACGACATGGATTCCCTGATGGAAAACTTCTCCTTCGTGTTCCAGAACGTCTATCTCTTCCACGATACCATCGCCAACAACATCCGCTTCGGACAGCCGGAGGCGCCCATGGAGGCAGTGATCGCTGCGGCGAAGAAGGCCTGCTGCCATGACTTCATCACCGCGCTGCCCGACGGCTATGATACGGTGATCGGCGAAGGCGGCGCCAGCCTGTCCGGCGGGGAAAAACAGCGGATCTCCATCGCCCGGGCCATGATGAAGGACGCGCCCGTGATTTTTCTCGACGAGGCTACGGCCAATGTGGATCCGGAGAATGAAAACGAGCTGATGCGGGCCATCGAGGCCTTGACGGAGAAGAAGACCGTGGTCATGATCGCCCACAGACTCAAAACCGTGGAGCACGCAGACCAGATCCTGGTGGTGGATCACGGACGGGTCGTCCAGCGGGGCACCCACGCCCAGCTCATGGAGCAGGAGGGCATTTACAGAAACTTTGTCAGTGAGCGGCGGGAAGCCGCGAGCTGGAAGGTGAAATAAAGAAAGACCGCAGAAATGCGGCAAGGAAAACAGACAACAGCCGGGGACGGAAAAACAGGCAGGATACCCGGCGGTAAAGAGAAACCGCCGTACGGGGGTACCCCATACGGCGGTTTCTTTACCGGTCAGGCATATGTGTGTTTCTCAGTTCCGGACAAGCAGTTTTTTCGGCCATACGACCATCTCCCTTCTGCCGTCATCCATATTATATGCCGATTGCACGAAAAAACGAAAGAAACGCATACTTCTCGGAGATCGGGTGGAAACGTCCCGTAACACCCCATGCAGACGCATCCGTCACGCCTGACCGCACGGGACGGACATACAGAGAAAAAGCACCTTTTCACGAAAACCGGAAATGGACCGTGAAAAGGCGTTCCCCTCTTGATTTCTCTCACGGTTGTAATATAATAGGTATAAGTTAGAGATTTCTAACCCAAATCCTGCCATATCAACAGCTGACGGAAGGTCAAAAACCTTTCCGACGGTTATTTTTACGGAAAAGAGTTAGCTTGAGCTAACAATCAAGGAGGCGAAGGCTATGGTTATCAGCGAATACGGCAGCAGACAGGAACCCACGCGTATCCGACCGGCTCCCATGATGGAATCCGGCACGGATGAGACCTTCCTCGGGGGACAGAAAAATGTTCTGGGATAACGTAGCAGGTGTATATGATGTCTTTGTCGATGTCATTAACAGGAAGACGCATCAGGAGCTGAAACAGATCGTGTCGGCGCTGATCGAACCGGAAGATGTCATTCTGGAATGTGCCTGCGGAACAGGTCTTCTCTCCGCCGTGATCGCGCCTCGGTGCAGGCATCTCACAGCGACAGATTATTCCGAAAAGATGCTCAGGAGAGCAAAAAAGAACTGTGCCGCCTTTCCCAATATCACCTACGCCCGGGCGGATATCACAGCGCTTGCCTATCCGGACGGTGCATTTGACAAAGTGGTGGCCGGAAATGTGATCCACCTGCTGGATAACCCGATGACGGCCCTGGGGGAACTGAGCCGTGTCTGCAAAGAGGGAGGGACGCTGATCCTGCCGACCTATATGAATCAGGATGCCGGTGGAAAAACCAGCGGGTTTGCAACGACGGTCGGAAAAGCCGGCGCGGATTTTAAGAGGGAGTTCACCCCGGAGAGCTACAAGCAGTTTTTCCTGGATGCCGGATACGCCGATGTGCAGGTTACGCTGGCACAGGGGCGCATCCCCTGCGCCGCGGCGGTCATAAAGAATGAAAAGAGCGGGAAAAACCCTTTGTCCGGCACGGGACGGGCGCCGGCGACGACTGGACCCGCAGCCGGAGCATCTGAAAAACCATAAAGCCCGGAAGGGTAAAGGAGAGGAGATCTTTATGTTACTGACGATCATACTGGGAATCATATGCTGCGCCGGGATCTCCGGCGTCCTCATATCTGCCATCGTCTTCATCCAGGACAACTGGATGTTCTCGTCGGCCCCGAAGGAGGCCAAGGAGAAGCTGCAGCAGAGGACCGGAGAGGTGTTTTACGGTGCCAAAGCCATGGGCTGGGTGGTGATGATCCTCAGCGCCCTGTCCATAACGGGGGCGTTTGTGATCGCCGTCTGGGACGGCTTTCGAAACGGCTTTACCTTTTTCCAGTTCTTCCTGCGCCTGGCCGTGATGCTGACCATGTACAAGGCCTTTGACATGATCTTCTTTGACTACTTCCTGCTGTGCAGATTCCACTTCTTCCAGCACTATTTCCCCGAGGCTGCAGAGGCACTGGTGGGCAGAAAGTACGGCTTCAACATCAAAAGCCAGCTGCTCAAGCTCATCGTCATCTTCCCCGGGATCGCCGCCCTGGTGGCCTGGATCTGCACCCGGGTGTAGGAAGAAGGGACGAAGGGATGATCGTTCTGAAAACCGCCGTGTTCCCGGCGGACCGTGACACGGTTTTTCAAAAGCTGCAGCAGCTGGGGACCCTCCGGTATATCGCAAAGCCATACGCGACGTTTCAGCCGGTGGGGGACGCTCCGGAGACCTGGGAGGCGGGGAGCACCTCCTCCTACCGGCTCCGGCTCCTCGGTCTGATCCCCTTCGGGACCCACACCATCCGTATCCTGCGCTTTGATCCGGACGGCGTCAGCAGCCGGGAGGGCAATGAACACGTCCCGGTGTGGGACCATGACATCACCCTGGAGGCCCTGGACGGGGCGCAAACGAGATATACAGACCGGGTGGAGATCCGGGCGGGCTGGAAGACGGCGGTCATCTGGCTGTGGGCA
>ONVR01000069.1 GCA_900321335.1 uncultured Eubacteriales bacterium
CCAAACCACGCGCTCTACCATCTGAGCTACACCCGGATATTTAGTTTTCTGCTTCTGTCGTTGTGGTCAAAGATGTGGTCAAACGGCTGTTTTCGGAGTTTTTGGGGAAGATGCAAAGCGCCAAAACGCCAGTGTTTACAAGGGGTTGCGGGATTTGCTTTTTCCGGTCAGCGCCGGGGATGTTACACGCTCCCAAAGCTGGCGCGCTACCAGCTGCGCTACACCCGGATAGAGAAAAGGCACAGTCATTATAAACCATGCCTTTTCCATTTGCAAGTTTTATTTCTGCCCGCCCTTAAGGGCCTTCATGCGCTGGGCATGATCCAGGATCCGCTTGCGCAGGCGCAGATTTTCCGGTGTGACCTCCAGCAGTTCATCGTCGGCCAGAAACTCCAGACATTGTTCCAGACTGAGAATCTTCGGGGGAACGAGGCGCAGAGCCTCGTCGCTGCCGGCGGCACGCATGTTGGTCAGCTGCTTTTTCTTGCATACGTTAACTGAAATGTCGTCAGACTTGGGGGAGACGCCCACCACCATGCCTGCGTATACGGGCACACCGGCGCCGATGAACAGCTGACCCCGCTCCTGGGCGTTGAACAGACCGTAGGCCACGCTCTCGCCCGTCTCAAAGGCCACCAGCGAACCGGTATTCCGGCGGGTAACCTCGCCCTTGTAGGGCTCATAACGTTCAAACACGGAGCTCATAATGCCCTCGCCCCGGGTATCGGTGAGAAATTCGTTGCGGTAGCCGAACAGGCCGCGGGAGGGGACGAGGAACTCGATCTTCATGCGGTTGCCCACAGGGGTCATCTCCAGAAGCTCGCCCTTGCGGACACCCATCTTTTCAATAACGGGACCCACGCAGTCCTCGGGTACGTCCACAACCAGACGCTCCATGGGCTCGCAGAGAACGCCGTCTATCTCCTTATTGAGCACACGGGGAGGGGACACCTGAAATTCGTAGCCTTCCCGACGCATGGTTTCAATGAGAATGGACAGGTGCATCTCACCCCGGCCGGCCACGTTGAAGCTGTCGCTGTTGGGTACCTCGCTGATACGCAGAGAAACGTCCTTGAGGGTCTCCCGCATGAGGCGGTCCCGGATGTTCCGGGTAGTGACGTACTTGCCCTCCCGCCCGGCAAAGGGGCTGTCATTGACAGAGAAGGTCATCTCCATGGTGGGGGCGGAGATCTTTACGAAAGGCAGCGGCTCCACACAGTCGGGGGCACAGATGGTGTCGCCGATGGTGATATCGCCGATGCCGGACAGGGCAATGATATTGCCCGCCTCGGACTGGGTAACGGGGATCCGGGCAAGCCCTTCAAACTCATAGAGAGAGACGGCCTTGGCCTTTTTGGGGGATTTGTCCCCGTGGTAGTTGCAGACCACGATCTCCTGGTTCTGGCGGATCACACCCCGCTCGATCCGGCCAATGGCGATCCGGCCCACGTAGTCGTTGTAGTCCACGGCGGAGACCAGCATCTGCAGAGGCTGACTCTCATCATGATCGGGAGCGGGAATGTAGTCCACGATGGTGTCAAACAGGGGCCGCAGATCCGTGCCGGCCACGTCGGGGGAGTAGGATGCCGTTCCCTGACGCGCGGAACAGAACAGCGTTGGGGAGTCCAGCTGCTCATCGGTGGCGTCCAGATCCATCAGCAGCTCCAGCACTTCGTCGATGACTTCGTGGATCCGCTGATCGGGGCGGTCGATTTTGTTGATGACCACGATCACCCGGTGCCCGAGTTCCAGGGCACGCTGGAGTACAAAGCGGGTCTGGGGCATGGGCCCCTCCGCAGCGTCCACCAGCAGGATAACGCCGTTGACCATCTTGAGGATACGCTCCACCTCGCCGCCGAAATCAGCGTGGCCCGGGGTGTCTACGATGTTGATTTTGATGCCGTTGTATTCCACGGCGGTGTTTTTGGCCAGGATCGTGATGCCGCGCTCACGCTCCAGATCGTTGGAGTCCATGACCCGGTCCTGCACCTCCTGGGAGTCCCGGAACACACCGGACTGCTTGAGCATCTCGTCCACGAGGGTGGTTTTTCCGTGGTCAACATGGGCGATGATGGCGACGTTTCTGAGATTTTTCATTCCTTTGTCACACTTTCCATAAGTAAAATAGCAATTTATTATACTCTCAATGCAGCAAGAATGCAAACAAAAAACGGGGTTTCTTTGAAAGTCTTTGCATACTCTTTGCTTTCGCTGGTTTGCAGCAAAAGAAAACTCCGCTTTTCCCTGCTTTTTGCCCTTGCTGGCAAGCAAGCCGCGACAAGAAACACAAAACAGGAAAATACACCCCGGGAAACCCTGTGGTATATACATTGAAGCGCCCTGCAAGCTTGTTGCTTGCAGGGCAAGATTTTGTTAAGTTAATTCGTTAAAATGTCCGTTGTAGGTTGACAGGTTGGAGATATATGCGTCTTGAATTGCGGGCACATAGTAAGCGCCATAAGTTTTCAGACCGTTGTCTTGCGTCATCTGCCATCCATCGGCATCCTGCAATTCCATATAGAAGCAATAGTACGGGAGCAGCGACTCCTCCTTTGGCCCGGTACGATAAACCAGTTCCACCTTCGCAAGAAACTGCTCCCCCGGCATCTGCACAGGAACGTTTGTCTGGTATTGTCCGCTGAGCAGTTTTTCTTTTGCCTCTGAAACGGAAATCAATGGATAATCCCCGAGTTTTTCCGCTGTGCAAAGGCCGTTGTTAAGCCGGATCAGCATCAGATTTCCGTTGTCATCTGGCGCAAATTCCGCAGACCGAAAGGAGTAATTAAGAATACTTTCAGTGGCATCGGTTCCGGCATCGTAGACCAGGTAGCGGCGAATAAAATCTCCGTTGAAAGAATAATCTCCCTGCAATACGACTTCGGGATGGCCGAAATTCAAAAGAGAAGCGTACGTTTCCGTCAAATACTTCATTACTTCTTCCGCTTCCGTGTCTGAAGTGTCACTATGGGTGAAATGATACGCTTCGGGTAATTTCAAGCCGCTGGGAAAACAATATACCAGAGAGCCATCGGCGCAAGCTGTCAAGTTGCCGCTTCCCGTGATCCCACAGATACTGTAGACCGTATCGCCGGGAATAACCGTGCCATCTTCGCTCTTCGTTGCATTTGTGTCCGCTTCGGTTTCCAGGATTTCCAGCCCTAACACGCTCGCTGCGTTTTCAAGTTCCGCAAGCATCTCCGCTTCGCTTAAGCCGAATGGCACGCCGGCACCAGATGGATCGAAGCTTCCGTTCCTGAAAACGGGCAGTGTGCTCAATTCCATGTCCTCTCGCCAGGGATTCCCGTTTTCCAGTTCCTCTGCGCTGTAGTACATCAACCCCTCAAATCCCATGCCGCCGCTTTCGTATTTTGGAATCGCAATTTGAGGAAGATCTCCAGAAATGCCGATGGGCGTGTTACCTGGCCGGGTCATCACAAAAAGCCCGCTCAGGACCAGGCAAAGGCAGGCGGCAGCGGCAACCCATCTGACCCATATAGGCTTCTTGTGCTTTTGTTTTGCTGGCGCAGCATCTTCAATGTATTTTTCGTCCACCTGTTCAAGGGCGTTTAAAATGCGTTTCTCTTTCATAGCGTGATCCCTTCTTTCTCCAGCAGCTGCTTCAATTCATTCCGGGAACGGAGCAGAGACATTTTCACCTTGCTTTCAGAGATCGCAAGATCTGACGCGATTTCTGCGACAGGACTCAAGTACCAATACCGACGCATGAATATATTTCTTTTTTCTGCCGTCAGGGACGCAAGAAAGCGGTTGAGTACATCCGTCAGCACGATGTCATCAGCGACTGAATCGGTTTGATTTGTTGCCGGGATGCATTCCTGCAGTTCATTAAGCGCGAGAGGGACCTGGCCAGCACCGCGCTTTTTCGCCGTATACTTTTCCCATCGTTTCAGTGAAAGATTGCGGGTAATCCTGCCGAGAAAAGCGGATAGCTTGTTTGGACGCTGATCCGGCATAGCATTCCATGCATGCAGATAGGTGTCGTTGACACATTCTTCGCTGTCCTCATTGCTGTGCAGAATGTTATAGGCGATAGTATAACAATACCTTCCGTACTTGTCGGCTGTTTCTGATATGGCTTTTTCAGAGCGCGCCCAGTACAAGTCTACGATCTGCTTATCTTCCATGCTTTGCTCCTTTCTCCCGTGATAAGGCCTTTCACCTATATAGACCGGAAATCCGATGGATTTGTCACATTGGAATCTGTGATTATATTATAGCACAAGACGCGATGGCTCTTGCCTGACAATAGCGTCGGTGAATGGGCGCGGTATTTCACAAAGGGATTCGGAGCGCAGATTTTGCGTTCCTGTGAAATTATCCCTGTCCTTTTCGACAAAACTGGTATATAATAAACAGGTATGAGAACGGAAAAAGCGGACAAACTGAATCTATCGGGGGACAGACCATGACGTCTTTTGAAAAAACACTGGAGAGCAAAACCGTATACGACGGGAAGATCATTCGCGTGAAGCTGGATCGGATCGAGCTGGAAAACGGTGCGGTCCATCCCCGGGAAGTCGTAGAGCACAACGGCGCCGTCTGCATTGTGGCCATGGACGGAGAGCAGAACGTGATCCTTGTGTCACAGTACCGGTATCCCGTCCGGCAGGAGCTGCTGGAGATCCCCGCCGGCAAGCTGGAGGCGGGGGAGGAGCCCCTTTCCGCCGCGATACGGGAACTGGAGGAGGAGACCGGCTGCCGGGCCGGGCAGATGATCCCTCTCGGGAGCTTTTTCTCCAGCCCCGGTTTCTGCAATGAGCGGCTGTATCTCTATCTTGCGCAGGATCTCACTGAGGGGCAGGCCCATCCGGATGAGGATGAGTTTCTCAACGTGGCCCGTGTCCCGCTTCCGGAACTGCTGGACCGGATTCTGGACGGAACGATCCAGGACGGGAAGACCATCGCCGGTGTCCTTAAGGCCAGAGCGTTTCTCAGGGCCGGAGGGAATGCGTAACGTCACATTTTACGCCGGGGCGCATATACTGTTGGCGGATACATAATTGCAAAAGAATAAAACGCTTGCATTATTCTACACAGTATAGTATAATATGCCAGAGTGTAAACGGAATTATGTAAACGGAGCCTTCCGGGGCTTCGGATGACGATAGAAATTGAAGATGCGAAAGCTCCTTTTCCTCTTGGACGGCGGGCTTTTGCAGGAGGTATGGATTGTGACACGTTATATCATCAAGGGCGGTAACCCGTTAAACGGTGAGATTACCATCAGCGGTGCGAAAAACGCCGCTGTAGCCATAATACCCGCGACGCTTCTGTGCGACGGCCCCTGCCGGATTGAGAACATTCCCCAGATCTCGGATGTGACCATGTTTCTGGACATCCTCAGCAGGATGGGCGCCAATATCCGCACCATCAACAAGCACACCATGGAGATCGACTGTTCCGGTGTGAACAGGAAAGAGGCGACCTTTGACGCCATGCGCCGCATTCGTGCGTCCTACTACATGCTGGGCGCCATGCTGGGCAAGTTCGGTAAAGCAACGGTTGCCATGCCCGGCGGCTGCAATTTCGGCGGCGACCGGCCCATTGACCAGCATATCAAGGGCTTTACCGCCATGGGCGCCAAGGTGGAGGTCAAAAACGGCCTTGTTCTTGCCGAGGCGGCGGAAAAGCTCCATGGCACCAAGGTCTATATGGACGTGGTCTCCGTGGGCGCCACCATCAACGTGATGCTGGCTGCCGTCCTGGCGGAGGGAACCATGGTCATTGAGAACGCGGCCCGGGAGCCCCACATTGTGGATCTGGCCAACTTCCTCAACGCCATGGGCGCGGACGTCCGGGGCGCCGGTACGGACGTGATCAAGATCCGGGGTGTGAAATCCCTGCACGGCGGCGCCTATTCCATCATTCCCGATCAGATCGAGGCGGGAACGTATATGGCGGCCGTGGCTGGCGCCGGCGGCAACGTGGTCATCAAAAACGTGATCCCCAAGCATCTTGACTGCATCTCTGTCAAGCTCCGGGAGATGGGTGTGACGGTGGAGGACGGGGAGGATTTCGTCCGGGTCATCAGCGACGGGAAAATCACCCGCACGAATATCAAGACAAAGCCATACCCCGGTTTTCCCACGGATATGCAGCCCCAGTTGTCTGTTGTGCTGTGCCTGTCAGACGGCACCAGCGTGGTGACGGAGGGCGTATGGGATAACCGTTATAAATACGTCGATGAGATCCGTAAAATGGGCGCGAAGATCCAGGTGGACGGACGCGTCGCCGTGATCGAGGGGGTCGAAGCGCTTACCGGCGCGCCGGTAAAAGCCTGTGATCTCCGGGCCGGTGCTGCCATGGTGATCGCGGGCCTGTGCGCCAACGGCATTACGGAGATCGAGGGCGTGGGCTATATTGAGCGCGGCTATGAAAACCTCATCGAAAAGCTCTCCGACGTGGGTGCGGAGATTTTCAGCGAGGATATTCCCGACGAGAGTGTCGAGCAGCTCAATATCGGCTGAGAAATCGAAAACAGGAGAAGGCGATGTCTGCGGGCATCGCCTTTTTACGGATCGCAAGGAAGCAATACATATGAAATTCTGCACATTGGCAAGCTCCTCATCGGGAAACAGCACCCTGGTCTCCGCCGGGAAAACGAACATTCTCATTGACGCCGGGATCTCCATGCGCCGGATCACGGCGGCGCTGGGTCAGCTCGGGCTCTGCCCCACGGATCTGACCGGGATCCTGGTGACCCATGAGCATACGGATCACGTCTGCGGGCTGAAAATGCTCACAAAACACTATGGGATCCCCGTATACACCGGCAGGGTAGTGGCGGAGGATCTGGTACAGATGCTGCCGGAGCTGGCGGACGTGATCACGCCCTTCACCGCGGGGGTGGATTTTGCCCTTGGGGACCTGGAGATCCACAGCTTTCACACGCCCCATGACGTGCCGGAGAGTGTGGGCTACCGGATCACAGACGGGAAGAGCGTTTTTGCCTACGCCACGGATCTGGGCACCGTTACCCAGGAGGTTTATGCCAATATCCAGGGAGCGGACGCCATTGTGGCCGAGGCCAATCACGATCTGGAGATGCTGAAAAACGGGCCCTATCCCTACCCGCTGAAAAAGCGGATCCTGTCCGATCACGGGCATCTGTCCAACGCCCTGAGCGGAAAACTCTGTGCTGCCCTGGGGGAGAGCGGTACGAAAAAGATCCTGCTTGCCCATCTGAGCAAACACAACAACACCCCGGAGCTGGCCTACCACACGGTCTCCGAGACCATGGAGAGCAAAGGTGTCGGCGTGGGGCGGGACGTTACGCTCCACGTGGCCCCGGCTGACTGGGCCAGCGCCCTTTATACGGTTTAGGAGGCGTCATGATCGGCATCACGGTGATCTGCGTCGGCAGGCTGAAGGAAGCCTTTTACGCCGATGCGGTAAAGGAATATGAAAAAAGGCTGGGGGCCTATTGCAGACTGCGGATTCTGGAGCTGCCGGAGGCAAAGCTTCCGGCAGCTCCCACCCAGGCGCAGATCGACGCCGGGCTGGAACGGGAGGCGGGGGAGATCGAAAAACACATCCCGGCGGGATGCGCTCTGATCGCCCTTTGCGTGGAAGGGCAGGAGCTGGACAGCCCCGCCCTGGCGGAGAAGATCCGCGCCTGCGGCCTTGCCGGTACGTCCCGGCTTTGCTTCGTCATCGGAAGCTCGTATGGCCTGCACCCCCGGATCAAAAAAGCCGCTGAGCTTCGGCTGTCCATGTCGAAAATGACCTTTCCCCACCATCTGGCGCGGGTCATGCTTTTAGAGCAGATCTACCGGGCCTTTAAGATTCAGGAGGGGAGCCGGTATCACAAGTGAGTATTTACGGGTTAAGGAAGGGAGAAGCCCCATGAAAAACTGGTTTTTCGGACGGAAAAAGA
>ONVR01000161.1 GCA_900321335.1 uncultured Eubacteriales bacterium
ACGTGGCCTTTGCCCCGGAAAACCTTGGGGTAGAGCCGACAGAGATCCGCCGCCGGGTGGATGAGGCGTTGAAGGTGGTGGGGATGTACGAGTACCGGACCCATGCGCCCCACCTGCTCTCCGGCGGCCAGAAGCAGCGCATCGCCATTGCGGGGGTGCTGGCCATGAATCCCCAATGCATCGTTTTTGACGAGCCAACAGCCATGCTGGATCCCCGGGGACGGGCGGACGTGATCGAGATCATCGGACGGCTCCGCCGGGAGTACGGCACCACGGTGATCCTCATCACACACCACATGGATGAGGTGATCGGGGCCGACCGGCTGGTGGTCATGTCGGAGGGGCGCGTGGTCATGGACGGAACGCCGAAGCAGATCTTTCCCCGGGTCCGGGAACTCCGGGCGCTTGGCCTCGACGTGCCGGAGACCACAGACATTCTCTACCGGCTCAATGAGGCCGGCTTTGACCTGCCTCTGGACGCCCTGACCGTGGAGGAGTGCGCCCAGGCCATTTACAGCAGATTCTGCTGAGATTTCTTGGATTGGATGGACAGACAGTTGGAGCCTATCATCAGAACAGAGGGACTGACGCACGTCTACAGTGCCGGAACGCCCTTTGAGCAGACAGCCATCGAGAATATTGATTTTGCGGTATATCCCGGGGAGTTTATGGGCGTCATCGGCCATACGGGCTCCGGGAAATCCACCTTTATCCAGCACCTCAACGGCCTGATCGCCCCGACCGGGGGAAAGGTCTTCTTTCAGGGGCAGGATATTCACACCTCCAAGCTCGTCACCCGGGACACCCGCTTTCATGTGGGACTGGTGTTCCAGTATCCGGAATACCAGCTCTTCGAGGAGAGCGTGTATAAGGATATCGCTTTCGGCCCGAAAAACATGAAGCTCACCGACGATGAGATCGACGAGCGGGTCCGTTGGGCCGCGGCGCTGACGGGGCTGGAGGAGTCGCTGCTGGACAAATCCCCCTTTGAGCTCTCCGGCGGCCAGAAGCGCCGGGTGGCCATTGCCGGGGTCATCGCCATGCGGCCCCAGGTGCTGATCCTCGACGAGCCCACCGCGGGGCTGGATCCCCAGGGCCGGGATGAGGTCATGGACAACATCCGCGCCTTCCACAGCCAGATGAACGCCACGGTGATCATGGTCACCCACTCGATGGAGGATATCGCCCGGATTGTAGACCGGCTGGTGGTGTTCCATCAGGGACACATCGCCATGGGCGGAACGCCGCGTGAGGTGTTCTCCCGGGCGGCGGAGCTGGAGCAGATGGGCCTTACGGTGCCCAAAGTTACCAAGGTCGCCATGCGCCTGCGGGAGCTGGGCATGGACCTGCCCCGGGACATCTACACCACGGAGCAGCTCAGCGCTGCCCTGCTGGCGGGAAAGGGGGCCGGAAGATGATCAAGGACATTACTCTGGGTCAGTTTTTCCCGGGAAATTCCATCGTTCACAGACTGGACCCCCGGACGAAGATCCTGCTGACGATCCTGTATATCGTGGCCCTGTTCTGCGCCAAAAACTACGTCTCCTACGCCTTTATGCTGCTGGTGCTGATCACCTGTGTCCGACTCTCAACCATCCGCGTCAAAAGTCTGGTGCGGGGGATCAAGCCTCTGATCATCATCATCGTCTTTACGGCGATTTTGAATATGTTTTTCACCAAGGGCACCCCTGTTGCGGACGTGTGGCTGATCCGGCGCATTACCTGGGAGGGCCTGCGCACGGCGCTGTTTATGGTCCTGCGGATCATGATGCTGGTTTCCGGCACGTTCCTTCTGACCTATACCACGTCGCCCATGGCCCTTACCGACGGGCTGGAGCAGCTGCTCAATCCCCTTAAGAAGATCCGCGTTCCCGTCCACGAGCTGGCCATGATGATGAGCATTGCGCTGCGGTTTATTCCCACGCTCATTGAGGAGACGGATAAGATCATGAGCGCCCAGAAGGCCCGTGGCGCCGACTTTGAGACAGGCAACATCCTCCAGCGCGCCAAGGCCATGATCCCCCTGCTGGTACCGCTGTTCATCAGCGCCTTCCGCCGGGCCGACGAGCTGGCCACGGCTATGGAGAGCCGCTGCTATCACGGGGGCGAGGGCCGTACCCGGCTCAAACAGCTGCATCTCGTCAGACGGGACTATATGGCCCTGCTGCTGGGACTGCTGGTGATCGCCTGTGTGATCCTGCTGGCCCGCTTCGGCGTGTGACGGGGGACAAAGGATGCGGAACATTGCCATGCGTCTGATGTACGACGGCACGAATTACCACGGCTGGCAGGTGCAGAAAACGGAGATCACCGTTGCCCAGACGTTGGAAAACGCCCTGGCCAAGGTATGCGGACACCGGGTCAAGGTCACCGGCTGCGGCCGGACGGATGCGGGGGTCCATGCCCTGCGGTACTGTGCCAACTTCAAAACGGACAGCGCCATTCCCGCCGAGCGGCTTCCCTTGGCGGTGAATACCCGCCTGCCCCGGGACATCTCCGTCACAGACGCGGTGGACGCCCCGGAGGATTTTAACGCCATCCTTTCCTGCCTGAAAAAGGAGTACACCTACAAAATATATAACTCCCGGATCAAGGATCCCTTTTACGCTGACCGGGCCTACTTCTATCCCCAGCGGATGGATCTGGAGCGGATGCGCCGGGCGGCAGCCCAGTTTGTGGGGACCCACGACTTCAGGGCGGTGCGTTCCGTAGGGACGGAGACGAAGACCACCGTGCGGACCGTGTACTGGTTTGCGGTGGAGGAAAACGGCCCCACCATTGACCTGCGGATCTGCGCCGACGGCTTTCTGTATAACATGGCCCGGGCCATGGCGGGCACGCTGCTGTATGTGTCCGAGGGGAAGATCGAGCCGGAGGAGATCCCGGCCATCCTGGAGCGGGGCGACCGGCGGCTGTCAGGGCCGACGGTGCCGCCGGGGGGCCTGTATCTGTCCCGGATCTGGTATGACGGTCCGGTGGGCGAGATGATGGCCGGCCCGTCCCCCGGCGGGAAGGTGTAACTTTTATCTATCATTCCGGTGGGATTTATGGTATAATAACCGTATGTGATCCGAAGCGTGCCGTCGGGGCCCCGCTCCCGCCGCAGATGCGGCAGCGAAAACGGGGACATGGTGCTGTCGGCACAGCGGCTTTTCAAATTGACGGAATCAGGGTAAGCTATGGAAGAAAAAAGCAAAAAAACGTTTATCATCATCGTGATTGCTCTTGTAATCCTGGCGCTGGCGGCTTTCGTGGGAGCGGTGATCCGGCAGAGCGGCACCTTCTCCCTTTCGGCGGTGGAGGATTTTCTCTCCGGCATCCGGCACACCCAGCGGGCGGAGGAGTTCTTCTTCGACGCGGACAGCAAAACGGTGTGCGCAGACGTGAACGGGTCTTTTCTGGCCTGCTCCGCCGCTAAGGTACAGCTGCTCAGCCCCGAGGGGACGAAGCTCTATGAGGAGAACCTGCTGCTGGACAGTCCGGCAGTGACCGCGTCAGACCGGTATGCGCTGGTATACGATCTGGGAGGGACTTACGCCGCCCTGTTCAGCGGAAAGACCCTGCTCTGGTCGAAGACCATGGAAAACGTCATCATCAGCGCCACCGTTGACAACAGCGGTCACGCGGTGATCTGTACCCAGGAAACGGGCTACAAGGGCTCGG
>ONVR01000003.1 GCA_900321335.1 uncultured Eubacteriales bacterium
AGATGTCTTTTCCGATCTCATTGTATCGCGTTGCCATGACTGTTTCCTCCAACATCAGATTTGATGCTCTCATTATATACCCGATCCGGGAAAAAGGCCATACACAGACGGAAAAAAGCGGCGCATCGCCGGACGATGCGCCGCTTGGGATAACGATTCTATGCCGATCAGTGGATCATGACGTTCAGGCCCAGACTCTCCAGGTAGGCCTTTCTGGCCTGTACCAGCTCGTCCTTGGGGGGAACGGACTCAAAGACCTTGTTGTGCCGCTGGAGACGCTCCCACTTGACGGTGCCCATCTTGTGGTAGGGCAGCAGCTGCACCACTTCAACGGCATCCCCCAGGGTGAGGATAAACTTGCCGAACTGCTCAAAGGACTCCTGGGAGTCGTTGAACAGGGGGATCATGGGGATACGGATCTGGAACTTGCCGCCGGCCTTGGCGATCTTCTGGGCGTTCTCCAGGATCAGCTCGTTGGGCACGCCGGTGGCCAGCTTGTGCAGCCGGGAATCCATGTTCTTCAGATCGTACAGGAACAGATCGGTATAGGGCAGGACGGGCTCGATGGAGGACCAGGGAGCAAAGCCCGTGGTGTCAACGGCCGTGTGGATGCCCTCAGCCTTGCACTGCTTGAGGATCTCCAGCAGGAACTCGTGCTGGCACAGGCACTCGCCGCCGGAGACGGTCACGCCGCCGCCGGAGCGCTTGAAGAAGGGCACGTCCCGTCTGACGCGCTGCATAACCTCTTCCAGGGTGTAGTCCGTGCCGCACATGTACAGAGCCTTGGCGGTGCAGACCTCGGCGCACTTGCCGCAGTTGTCGCAGTTGGTGCGGTCCGTGTCCACCAGCGTGATCTCCTGATTGCTCTGCAGGTCCAGCTTTTTCTTGCCGGGCTTGATGCAGTCATGGGGACATACGTTCAGACAGTTGCCGCATTTCTCGATGCCCACGCACTTGATCTCCATCCAGTTGAGTTCCGTGGGGAATGCCTGGGACTCGGGGCTGTGGCACCAGAGGCAGTGCAGGGGGCAGCCCTTCATAAACAGGGTCAGCCGGATGCCGGGGCCGTCGTGTACGGAAAAGCCCTGCATATCGTAAAACTTACCGGTAAGCTCCTTTTTCTCTTCCATGTCAATTCTCCATTATCATCAAATTCTTGCCTCCCCAAGCGGAGGACACTTTTTTACGATCCCATTATAAACGATTGGCAAAGGGGAGTAAAGAACATTTTTTGCATGCGGTCATGCATTCGCTGAACCCGTCGGCTGCTCCACCGTGGAACATGCGGCGAACTCCTCCACAAGCATATTCAGGGCCGGGTTTTTGTTCTCCTTCCGCCAGAAGATGATCTCATTGGTCTCCCCAAACTCGGGCATGGGCACAAACACCAGATTGGGGTTGTTCCGGAGCTGGTGGTTGCCGTTTAGGGGGAAGATCCCGTAGCCCGCCTCCAGCCACAGGGCCAGAGTACCGATGTTTGGCGCCTCCAGCGTCTTCATGCCGAACTCCGCGGGCCCTCTCTTGGCGATGGCAGGGGACTCGTTTTCGCTCAGGCTCAGGAAGGTGGAGTCCTTGAAATCCGCCATGGTCAGTCCCTCCTTCCCCGCCAGGGGATGAGACTTGGGAATAACCAGATAGGTAGAGGTCCGCCCCACGACCATGGAGGCAAAGCCGTCGCTCTTGCGGATATTGAACTCCGCGCCGAAGGCGATATCCAGTTCTCCGTTGGCAATGGCCTTTTTCAGCCCCGCCATGGTGTGGTTGGACAGCCGCACCCGGAGGTCCGGATATTTTTCATGAACCCGCATGAGAACGTCCGAAACGGGCGGGCAGATCTGCTGTCCCTCCACCAGCCCCAGATTCACGTTGCCGGAGTAGCCCATGTGCATGGCGTTTGCCCGGTCCAGCAGGGCCTGATAGTCGTTGGCCAGCTGGCGCAGCCCCTCTGAGAGCACTTCCCCGGCCGGGGTCAGCCGGACGGACTTCTTCTCCCGGACAAAAAGCTCCATGCCCAGCTCGTCCTCCATGGAGGCGATCTGACGGCTGAGCACCGGCTGCGACAGATACAGCCGGTCAGCGGCCTTGGTAAAGCTCAGGCAGTCCGCAGCGGCGAGAAAACATTTGATTTGCGAGAAATTCATAAGATCACCCGAATTCATTTTACAACGATGTGAAAAATGTATGATACCATTCTAATATTAAATTATAGCACAAAAAACCCCGTATGTAAGAGATCACCGCGGTTTTTGTTGATTTTTACCACGATTTTTATACAAAACACAAATCTTTGCGCCTCCCACCGCGGAAATTCTGCAAAACGACGACAGTTTACATCTTTATCTGGCTTGCATTGTGTGCTATAATACTCCAAAGTGGTGGATGATCTCCAAAATTCGACCTGTTTTTCGTGTAAAATGGGGATCGTTCCCCTCCAAATCAACGGGATGAATTCCAGAAAGCGCGGACAGCGCCCCGTGCCCCGTCCGCCGCGGAGGAACCATATGAAAACGCTGAGCAGGATTCTATGTCTTTTCATGGCTCTCGCTCTCCTGTGCACCCTGTGCGCCTGCGGCGATGCGCCTCAGGCGGACGCCCCCGTTCCGGAGCAGCAGGAACCCGCTGCGCCGGAGACGAAGGAGCCCGTAACTGCATATCTTGACGCAGCGCCGTCCGGCAACTTCAACCCCTTTACCGCCCAAGGCGACGACCTGAAGGTGGTGGAGCTGCTGGCCTCGCCTCTGGGCAGCTTTACCACTCACACCACCCGGGAACAGGAGGGGTATTACGGCTACTTTATCACCTACAGCATCGACGACGGCATCTGCTTTTCCGACGGGCGGCCCGTGACCGCCGACGATATCGTCTATTCTCTGGAGCTGGTCGCGGATCCCATGTATGCCGTTGTGGCGCCGGACCGGGCGGAAAGCTCCGTATACGGCACAGACGAGTACCGGGCGGGCTGGCATCCCCTGTACGCCGTGATCCTCTCGGACCTGCAGGCCGCCCAGAGCGCCGCCGCGGAGGAGGCCTCGCCCAACCCGGAGAGCGGTGTGCCTACCCCGGACCTGGCGGAGACGGCGGAAAAGAACGCCGCGTATACCGCTGAGGATGCGGAGAAATTCAACGCTGCCCTGGAACGGGCCGGGATGCTGTTTGTGGACGAGATCGTGGACTATTGCCTGGATCGCTACGCCGACGAGAAAGCCGTGGCGGCTGTGGGCGTGGATGCGGCGACCGTCCGGTCAGACGACAACTACAAGGTCGCCTTTGCCATGTGGTGCTGGCAGTTCGCCAGCGGTCTCAACGACGATGGCATCTTCTGCACCCTGGGAGGCGGGGAATACGATCTGTCCGTCAAGGGTCCCACCGCCTATGACTTCTGGCAGACCATCTTCAACACCTACGGCTACAACATGTCCGATCAGGGCATCGACTATGAAAAAAGCGGCCAGGGCATCGACGAGCTGCTCCGGCAGGTCATCGTCCGGGACTGTCCGGATCTGTGCCGGTGCATCCCCGTGGAGCCGGACACGCCCTCCTATGAGTACGTATACGGCGTGACGAAAGAGGATGAACGCACCGTCACCGTACACGTGTCCTCCCTTGCGGGCGCCCCCAACGACATCTTCGTGGTGCCGGACCAGACCTACGGTCCCCACGAAAAAGGGGATCTGATGCCGCTGCTTGCCGGTACGGAGGCTTTCGGCCCCGGGCCTTACGATCTGGAATCCTTCACCCCGGAGGAGACGGTCCTGGTCCGCCGGGACGAACCGGGGCTGATCCGGGGCACGGCAGACCGGATCGTCATCAGGCCGGGCGTTTCTGCCTCAGGCGAATAAATCTTCGGCGGCTCCCGCGCATTGACAAGGGGGCCGCCTGCTTTTATAATGATACTATTCTGACAGAAAAGAGGCCCTTCCATGAAAAAACGACTCGCGGCCCTGCTGGCGCTGCTGATGCTCCTGTCCCTGTGTGCCTGCACTGCCGGCGGCGGATCGGGCGCCGCCCCGGAGGAACCGGCAGCACCCCAGAGCGAAGCGCCCCTGCAGATCCTGGACCCTGTTGAGCAGACGCCGACGGAAACGGAGGCACCGGATGCCGGGGACACCGGAGAGACAACCTACAGCTCCTCCACGGCGGCGGATGACGCCGGGATCACCGTAACGGACAGCGACACGGAAACCGGCTATTCCTATACGCCGGATACCGAATACACCTCCGACACCGCCTCCACGGATCTGGAGGAAGGCGGGGTCTATACCGCGGCGGCGGACGTGGCCCTGTACATCCACACCTACAACCACCTGCCGGACAACTTCATCACCAAACAGGAGGCCCGGGACCTGGGCTGGACCGGCGGCAGTCTGGAGCCCTACGCCCCAGGCATGTGCATCGGCGGGGACTATTTCGGCAACTACGAAGGGCTGCTGCCCAAGCAGAAGGGCAGGACCTACACGGAGTGCGACATCAACACCCTGGGGGCCAGAAGCCGGGGGGCGGAGCGGATCATCTTCTCCAACGACGGGCTGATCTACTACACCGATGACCACTATGAGAGCTTTACCCTGCTCTACGGAGAGGAATAACGCAGAGAAAAGCCGCGGGCTGTTTGCCCGCGGCTTTTTGTGATCGGGGGAGATTACTTTTTGATGGGGAACATCTCGGCGCTCATC
>ONVR01000254.1 GCA_900321335.1 uncultured Eubacteriales bacterium
CCGCCGTGCTCGATGATGGTATACAGATTCTCCGGCACGGCACCGTTGGTCACCACCGTGTCGATGCCCGCCTGTGCCGCCAGCCGGGCCGCGGCCAGTTTGGTGGCCATGCCTCCCGTCCCGAATTCACTGCCAGCGCCGCCGACCATAGCGTCAAGACGTTCATCGAAGGGGTTGACCTTGAACAGGAGCTTGGCATCCATATTCTGCAGGGGATTGGCGTCGTACATGCCGTCAATGTCGGTCAGGATCACCAGCAGATCGGCATGGATCAGCCGGGCAACCATGGCCGAGAGGGTGTCGTTATCGCCGAACACCTTGTGCTCAGACTCGATCTCCTCAATGCAGACGGAGTCGTTCTCGTTGACAACGGGGATCGCCCCCATCTCCAGCAGCGCCTCAAAGGTGCCGGTGAGATTGTCCCGGACCGTGGGGTGCTCCACATCGTCTTTGGACAGCAGAATCTGGCCCACAGGCACACCGTATTCCCCGAAGAGCTTATCGTATATGTGCATCAGCTCACATTGGCCGATGGCGGCAATGGCCTGCTTGGCCCGAATCTCCTCCGGGCGCTTTTTCATCTGCATTCTGCTGGTACCGGCACCGATCGCGCCGGAGGACACAAGCACCACCTCCCGACCACCGTTGCGGATATCCGAGAGAGTGCGGACCAGCTTTTCAATGTTTCTGAAATTCATGCCGTTTCCGCCGTGACACAGGGTGGACGTACCCACCTTGACGACGATCCGTTTGTTATTCATCTTGTTGTATGCTCTCCTGTTTCAGATTGACAGCAGCAAACCAGTGCCGTCCATGTATAATAGGTACGCCGTGCTTTGTCTTTTCAGCAAGCACAGTCTTGTAACGCTGTAGATCTGCCGGGTTTCCACAATGCAGCCACCGTGTTGTGCCTTTACGGCAAGCGCAGTCTCGTAACGCTGTAGATCTGCCGGGGTTTCACTCTTCCAGGAAAAGAGGGGTCAGTCCCAGAGGGCCGTGGCGAAATAATCCTCCAGCGTCTCTCCTCGACGGATCATCTTCACCGACCCGTCCTCCCGGAGCAACAGCTCCGCAGAGCGAAGCTTTCCGTTGTAGTTATATCCCATGGCTCTGCCGTGAGCTCCCGTATCATGGATCACCAGCACGTCGCCCACGTCTATCTTGGGCAGCGCTCTGTCAATGGCAAACTTGTCGTTGTTTTCGCACAGAGAGCCCGTTACGTCATATACGTGGTCGCAGGGCGCATCCTCCGTCCCCAGGACGGTGATGTGGTGATATGCCCCGTACATGGCAGGACGCATCAGGTCACAGGCACAGGTGTCCAGGCCGATATACTCCTTGTAGATATGCTTCTCATGGATCGCCGTACTCACCAGGCAGCCGTAGGGAGCGAGCATATAACGACCAAGTTCGGAGTAGATCGCCACGTCACCCATACCGGCCGGTACCAGGATCCGCTCGTAAGCCTGACGGACCCCTTCTCCGATGACGGCGATGTCGTTTTCCGGCTGATCCGGTGTATAGGGCACGCCGATGCCGCCGGAGAGGTTAATAAAGGTGATGTGGGCCCCTGTCTTATCCCTGAGCTCAACCGCCAGTTCAAACAGAATGGCCGCCAGCGTGGGATAATAGTCGTTGGAGATGGTGTTGCTGGCGAGGAAGGCGTGGATACCGAACTGCTTTGCTCCCAGCTCCATGAGCTCACGATAGGCCTGAATCATCTGGTCCTTGGTCATGCCGTACTTGGCGTCCTGGGGATTGTCCATGATCTGATTGGCAATGGCAAACTGTCCGCCGGGGTTATAGCGGCAGCAGATCTTCTCCGGAATACCGCAGATATCCTTGAGAAATTTTACGTGGGTATAGTCATCCAGATTGATGATAGCGCCCAGTTCTTTTGCCTTGACAAATTCCTCAGGCGGAGTGGCGTTGGAGGAAAACATGATCTCCTCTCCCCTGATGCCGCATCGCTCACTCATGACCAGCTCGCTGAGGGATGAGCAGTCCGCTCCACACCCCTCCTCATGGAGTATTTTCAGAATTGCAGGTGTGGGGGTGGCCTTTACGGCAAAATATTCACGAAAGCCCGGATTCCAGGCAAAGGCTTTGTTGAGCCGTCTGGCATTTTCACGAATCCCCTTTTCATCATACAAGTGAAACGGCGTGGGATAGGTCTTGAGGATCTCGTCAAGCTGGGCTTTTGTCACAAAGGGTTTTTTCATGGTCTTCATCCTCGCTGTTGTTAGATAAATTACAGTATACCCTAATTTTTATTTCATTGCAACACTAAAGTGTGAAGTTTTATTGTCTGTTTTCTCTGTTGAACAATTGAAAAAGAGGGGCGCTGCCGGGATCCGGCAGCGCCCCATTGGCAGTCTATTTATCCCTGCTCCGGGCCCAGCAGCCCAAAAGTGATTGTCACCTTGAACAGATCTCCGTCCACGGTAATATCGATCGTCCCGTTCTGGAGCTGTACCAGACTCCGGGCGATGGACAGGCCCAGACCACTGCCCTCCGTATGCCGGGACGCATCGCCCCGGGTGAAGCGCTCAAAGAGCTCATCACTGGAGATATTGAGCATATTTTCCGAGATATTCTTAAAGGAAATGACCGCGTTCTCTCCCTCCCGGACACAGAACATGTATACCCGTGTGCCGGGCATGGTGTACTTGCAGATGTTGCCCAACAGGTTATCAAATACGCGCCACAGATACCGGCCGTCTGCCAGGATCACAACGGGATCCTCCGGCAGATCCAGCACAGGCGTCAGATTGGCTTTTTCAAACCGCTCGGCGTATTCTCCCACTGCCTGGTTGAGCAGCACGCTCACGTCTGTGGGGCGCATGGTGACCTTCAGCGCCCCCGTGGATGCCTTGGAGGCCTCCACAAGATCTTCAATGAGCTTTTTCAGTCGGGCCGACTGCCGGTCCAGTACGTCGATATACGTCCGGGCTGTCTCCGGCTGTACGTCCTCCTTCTTGAGCAGATCCACGTAATTGACAATGGACGTGAGCGGCGTTTTGATGTCATGGGAGACGTTGGTGATCAGCTCCGTTTTCATACGCTCGCTGCGGGTCCGCTCCTCCACCGCCAGCTGCATCCCATGGCCCAGGCTGTTGAGGTTTTCCGCATGCCGCTTAAAATCACCGAACAGGTTGGCTGTGTCGATCTTCGTTTCCAGATCTCCCGCAGCCAACTGCTCTCCGCCCCGCTTCAATCGGTCCATGTTGTAGAGCAAAAAACCGATGAATACCGTAAGCAGGATCTTGATCACCAGCCACATGGGAAACAGGCCGCCGCTGTAGAAGACCAGATTATAAAGGATAAACTCTACAATACAGAACCCCACCCAGCCAAGGGCTGTCTTCCAGCTGAGGGGCAGCTTGGAAATGCCAAAGGCAAGTTTCGCGGCGATTCTCCACAAAAGATTCAAAACGAGGTATATTATGGTGTTCTTCCACCACTTTCCCCGCTTTACCCTGGCTGCCG
>ONVR01000029.1 GCA_900321335.1 uncultured Eubacteriales bacterium
AAAGAAACAAAAATGCTTGCGGGAAATTGGGCAGTTAGAGGCTTGACTGTGATGTTACATCATACTTTAAACTGTAAATGACCTTAGAATTGGTCTTGACGGATAGACACAGAGGATTTACGGAAAGGGGGATAACACCGTGAAGCTGACAGAGCAGATGCAAAAGGTGATTCGCGTTGTTGGAAAAGGGGGAGCAGTTGTCCATCTGACGACCTGCAGTGCGGACGGCGTGCCGAACATTGTCGCCGAGCGTTTTGTGGCGTGCTACCGGGATTCGTATATCATCATAGCGGATATGTTCGCGCAGAAGACGAAGGTAAACCTGAATGAAAACGAAATTGCCTGTATATCGGTTGCCAACCCCGTCAAGGACCACACCTGGGTATTTCGCGGTCCCTGCACGGACATCAGTTTGGCCGCCCCGGAGAACGAGACCTGGTACGGGGTCAGGGCCGGAGACCTGATCGCGGAGTGGGGGGATTGGGCGAACAAGGAGCCGCCGGATGAGGTGCCCCCGGACATCGCGCCGCCGGCGCTGGCTCAGCGGGGAATTATCTGCATGAAGGTCGAAGAGTGCTACAGCTATGCCGCCGCAGATGCGGGACGGGCAATCCTGTAAGGAGGGGTGAAAAATGTCTGTCAATCTGACGCCGAGAATGAGAAGCTGGATCGAGCATCTGGGACTGCACATTGCGTTGGCCGACGGCCGGGCTGTTCCCACGGTGATCGTTGCGGACAAATGTTTTGTTTCCGGACATACCATTCGGGTCCCTTTGAGCCGTGCCCAGGCTGTCCAGGCAAAAGGCTGTCTGCATGAGAACCGGAACTTTGCCGCTGCCCCGGGCAAGCTCGGCGCAGTGCGCGCTCCGTATCAGTTTAAGGGGATCGGACGCTTGGAAAGAGAGGATCTGATCCTGGAGGTGTCCAAGATTTACTGTACCAGGCCGGGCAGCGAGTCTGGAATCCGCATGGACATCCTGGGGCAGGAGAAGATGCGCGCTTTTGAGGAGGCTCGCTGGAAGGACATTGAGCCGCCGGGCATTCAGAAAGAGCCCTGAAAAGGAGGAATTGAAGCGTGAAGAAGGAAGTTCTTGCGGCATTTCGGGCCGCAACCGCGCAGCCGGATTATTTGACGACAGAAAAAATGGACTCTGTTCTCGGGGGCTTTGGCACGTTCAATCTTGGGGTCTGGGCGGCCGCCAATGTGATCGCCAAGGAACTGAAGGCGGGCAAAAAGATCAACGTTACGGTTCAAGATGAAAAGCGGACGGAGATCGACGAAATCGCAAAAAAGGCGGTGCGCTGCCTGATGGACTGCGGAGCGGACGGACCTAACGCCGCGCTGCTTGCCGCTGTGCTGCTCTACTGGGCAGGCAGCAGCACCACGGCTGGGATTCCCGCGCCAAACCGGAAACTCGGTGCTGTCTGCCGCATGGCGGCAGGCGTTCCGGCCAGCCGGGTGCAGAACATCCCTACGGAGAAGCTGAACAATAAGATCTCTGGTTACGCCGCGGTTCGGGCAATCTACGAATTGCTGGACAAAGAGGTTGTGGCCCCGTGGCCCGGGTCCATCACACCCATGGGCGTGGCCGGCAGTCCGTTGACCGGACACACCCGCATCGGGGAAGATCACCTCTTCCCGGAGGTAGCGAAAAAACTGGTCAAGGCGGGGGTTGACGGTATGATGCGGGCCTATAATTCCGTTGGCATCAAGCCCTGCCGCTGGATGTCCAGCCTGCTGGCCTGCGCTGCGACGCTGGAGATCATCCACCCTGACGCCTATGTGGGCGAGGAATATGGGCCGTTTCTGAAAACCCGCTCTCCCTACGTGTGCGGCCTTGCTGCGGTAGAGGCGGCAAAGATGCCGGAAACGATCCATATTCGCGGCACCCATGAGGAGCTGGAGACGGCGAAGGTGATCGGGGATCTGGCTATGATCCTCAAGGATGTGGGCCAGCCGACGGTGGTTGGTATGATCATGATGAACGAGGCCTGCGCACTGATCGAAGAAGGACCGGTGCTGGGCGTGGGGCGGAGCGGCGGACCGCTGCTTCTGCCGCTGAACCACTGGTGTACGTCCGCAACGCTGTCCCTGTATCTGCTGGGCAAAGGCATGGCTGAGAGCGAGGTGGCGGATGTCATCGCCCAGGTCATGCACGACTATTATCAGGCAGACCATGCCGCTGTGGCTACCGACGTTTTGGCCAGACGGGCAAACTTTATCGAACGCGGGCCCGTCACCAGATCGGTGCAGCTGGGACTTGAGCCGACCCTGACCCGTTGTGTTTATGAGCGGGCGGAGACGTGCTTTAACGCTCTGCAAGAGGGCAGGAGTCTGACGGATGTGGTGAGGGATTTTGAGCAGGAGCGCCTGCGTGTCCTGGCAAAGGGCGTGGCGGAGATCAACTCGAAAAAGCTGGGACGTCAGATCGAGTATATCAAGTACCTGAACGTACATCCCGGTGCCGGGCGGCGCACCCATAAGCTTGCCATGCTGTACTTTGCCTTTGACGGCTATGTGGACGTGGAGTGCAAGGTGGACGGGAAGGTCTACTTCTTTGAAAACGTCATGGCAAAGACCATTCCGGAGGCGCTGCTGGCCCAGGACAAACAGACACTTGCCATTATCGAGTGCTTTGCCGCAGGGTTGGTGGATATGCTCAATGCGGGAGCCTGCGCCATGGATGTGGTGGTTCCTGCGTGTGTCGGCGCGGCCATGGGAATGGAGCCTGAGGAGGCGGTCCGACAGGCAACTGCCGGCGCTACCATCAGCATGAGCATTCCGGTGCCGTCATTAACAGAGTCCGCCACCCTCGCCTACAGGATCAGTAAAAACATGTGAACGTGCGTTGGTCCGGCGCGCAGTCGGGACCGGCGTGCGTGAAGGCTCCGGCAGCGCCTGTAAGGCGCGCCGGAGCCGAGAGGAGGCAGGTGCAATGACAAGTCTGCGGGAGGAAGACGGCCATGAGACGGCACGAAAGGAGAAATGCACAGCGCCTGCCCGGATGCCATGGGTTTCTCCGCAAAATTGTGAAGGCTGCGGACAATGTGTCAACCGTTGCCCTCGGGGGATACTGAGCATGACGGAGACCAATGTTGCCGACGTCTATGTCCCCTGGATGAAGCAGGTGGACAAGTGCCTGGGCTGCGGGCTTTGCGCGGATGCGTGCGTCATGGGCGGAATCGTTATGACGGCATATGTTGAGATGGCAAAAAAGCGATTTCTCACGAAGAGACCGACGGTTTATCAGGACTGAGACAGGGAGAAGGAGCCAGACAGATGAACAAGCTGATGATTGCGCAGGTGGATCACGCAGGCGGCGAGATAATCGGGCATTCCATGAACAGACTGTATGAACTCGGATGTAAAAATGTCCAGCTCCTGCAATCGGCAACGAAGAAAAATCGTCCTGGATACGTATTTCTGCTGGATTTGCCGGATACGTGTGTGGAGGCGGTGGCTCTCTATATGGGAACGGAGCTGGGAATCTGGGGATACCATCTGCTGGAGAGTACCCACATCCACTTTGACGTGGACTACAGAAGCGTGCAGCTGAGCATTACTGCCGCCGGCCGCTATCACAGGTATTTACTGCGCCCCAAATATATTTCTCATGACGGAAGGCTGATCAATATCAAGTTTGATTACAAACAGGTCGCGGAGCTGCAGCAACTCCTGGCGGCGGACGGCTGCTTTTGCACATTGGAACGGCTGCGGGCTCTGTTGGACACGGAGATGCGGAAAGACGTCCAGGCGCAGGTACTGGAGCTGAAATTCAAATAAAGAAAAATTCTGCCGGCGGCGCCCTGGGGGGCCGCCGGCGGTTTGCCGAGGCGCCTGCAGGTGCTCTCTGCCGCCAGGACCGTACCGGACTGACGGAAAAAGCAAAAGCAAACGGTGCGGACAGCGCTAAGCTGTCCGCACCGTTTTTCCTGTCGTTTCGCCGGTCAACGGGCCGGGCGGGGCTGCGCCTCAAAGCCGGCACGGGCCCGGCGTATGGAGGGCCTGTATAGGAACAGAAGCATGACGATGGCGATGGCCCAGGCGATGGGGTAGGAGATGTACAGATGAAACAGGGTGGGGTGCTTGGGGAAATAGAGATAGGACCACAGCAGGCGGAAGCCGAACAGGGCGAAGATGTTGATGATGGCCGGAGCCAGGGAGACGCCGTATCCCCGGAGGGAGGCGTTGAGGGTGCCCATGACGGCGTAGATGAACACAAAGGTCGCCACGGCCAGGGTCCGGTCCGCGCCGAAGGCAACGGCCTCGGGGGCGTTTGGCAGAAAGATGGCGACGATCCGGTAGCGCAGCAGCGCGCCGAGCCCGCCCAGCAGCACGCCGCAGGCGACGGTGACGAGCAGGCTGTCCCGGAAGACCGTTTTGGCCCGGTCAAAGGCCCGGGCGCCCACACACTGTCCCGTAAAAACCGTGCACGCCTGGGCAAGGGACTCCAGGGTCATAAAAATCAGTCCGTCCACGTTCAGCGCCGCCGCGTTTCCCGACACAGCCAGGGAGCCCAGGGAATTGACGCAGGTCTGCAGGGGAATATCCGAGGCGGCCAGCATGGCGGTCTGCAGGCCCGCCGGCAGACCGATCTTCAGGATCCGGAGGATCTTGGCCTTCCGGAGGCAGAGCCGGTTCAGATGAAGGCGCCAGGGCTCCTGCTCCCGCATGAGAGCCCGCAGGGCCAGAAAGGCCGACAGGTATTGGGTGATCACCGTGGCTGCCGCCACGCCCACCACGTGCCAGTGAAACAGGGCGACAAAGACCACGTTGAGGATCAGGTTGCTCACGCCGGAGATGGCCAGAAAGATGAGGGGGTTCCGGGAGTCGCCCCGGGCCCGCATGAGCGAGGCGCCGGTGTTGTATACCATCTGCGCCGGGATGCACAGAAAGCACAGCCGCAGATAGGTGGTGGAGCTGTCGATGATGTCCGCCGGGGCGTTCATGAGCTGCAGAACGGTCCGGGAGAGGGCCTCCCCCAGCAGCAGGACGAAGATCCCGATGAGAAAGGACAGGAGCACCGAGACGTGCATGGTCTCCTGAAAACTCTCGGTGTCACCGGCCCCCACGTCGTTGGCGGCGCATACGGTGACGCCGGCGGCCAGGCCGCCGAAAAAGCCGATCAGGAGCATGACGAAGGCAAAGGTGGCGCCCACGGCGGCGAGGGCCTCGCTGCCGGCAAAGCGGCCCACCACGATGCTGTCCGCAGAGCTGAAGAGCATCTGCAGCCAGCTTGTCAGCACCAGCGGCAGGGCAAAGCGCAGCAGACTGCCCATGACGCTCCCGTGGAGCATATCGATCTGACGGTTCAAAGACGGTCACTTCCTTCGGACGGATTCATTTTCTCCATTTTTCGCCGGGGGCGGCACTTTTTCAATCCTCTGGAAATTGTTTTGCTGCCGGATTCCCGGAAAAGGAGGAGGAGGAGGAAGCCGCCCGCCGGGACAAAACCGGGGCCGGAGACGGAAAAAAGCCTGTGACCGCCGGTCACAGGCTTTTCGATTTGCGGTTTTTCCCGGGATCAGACGAGGCCGTGCTCCCGCACGTACTGGCCCATCATGTTCTTCTGCTGGGGGGTGAAGGGAAGGCCGATGGCGATCCAGACGTTTTTGCCGTGCCAGGTGTCATAGGCGCCCTTGACCAGCTCCATGGCCGTGGCGTCGTCCACGGCCTCCTTGGGCCGGACCTCCACGCCGAACTTGAACACGTCGCCGTAGTTGTCCACCAGCATCTTCTTGTCGTTGATGGCCTGGCCCCGCCAGGTGTCCATGCCCGTGGCGATGAGGTTGGGGATGAGCTTTTCGATCTTGCCGCAGGAGTGCTGCTCCATATACACGCCCATGGCGTGAGCCGCCTCCACCAGACGCTTGATGTACGGGGCGATCATCTCCTCGTGGGTGTCCACGGAGAACATGAGGCTTCTCTGGTTGCCCCAGTCGTCGTGGATCTCCACCAGCTCCACGTTGAAATACCTGTGGAAGCGGTCGATCACGTCGATGTACAGATCGGTGAGCTTGTCAAAGAGCTTTTCCACATAGGGCTGCTGATCCTCGTCGATCAGCGCCACAGCGGCCTTCTCAAAGCCCACGAAGGCGATCAGCCGCTCAAAGTAGCCGGTGTAGATGGTGGTCTGGATGAGCTTGTCGGTGTTCAGGTAGTCCCGGTTGGCCTCCCGGAAGCCCTCCCAGTCCCAGCTGTCCAGGTCGGGCCACTTGACCACGTCCTCCCACTGCTCGATGGAGTCCATGAGCACGCCCGTCTCCATGGAGCCGCCCACGAGCTCTTCAAATTCCCACTCGCAGCCCAGAATGTCCAGACCGCCGAAGCCGCCCGTAAAGGGCTCCTGCTGGGCCACCATGCCCCGGGCCACGTGGTCCGGGTAAAAAGCGGGCCGGAAGGTGAGTATATCCGCGGACGTAGGCGTCCACTCACAGGGCTTGTTGTTCAGAAAGTTCAGAAAGTTTTCTCTTGGGGTCAGCATGATATCTTCTCCTATCTTTGTTGCATCCGTGTGTTACCGTGTCCTGCATCCTGTCAGATGGCGCCCTTGTCCCGGAGCGCCTCCAGTTCCTGCCGGGTCAGGCCCAGCACCTGTCCGTAAACTTCCTCGTTGTGTTCGCCCAGAGCGGGGGCGGGTTTGTATTCGATCTCGTTTGCGCTCATCTTCGGCGCGAAGCCCGGCATTTTCATGGGGCCGTAAACGGGGTGATCCACCTGGACGATGATCCCCTGCTCCAGATACCGGTCGTCGTTGTCAAAATCCGCCACGTCCAGCATGGCTCCGGCGGGGATGCCCGCCTCGGCCAGGATCTGCATGGCCTCCGTCTTGGTGCGCCGGGACGTCCATTCGGTGATCAGGGCGTCCAGCTCGTCCTTGTATTGGAAACGGGACTGGGGCGTTGCCATCCGGGGGTCGTCGATGAGCTCCTCATGGCCGATGATCCGGCACAGCCGGGCAAACTGGGGGTTCCCGGGAGCCCGGGAGCAGTAGACGTGGATCTGGTCGTTGACGCCGCCCGGGGCGCAGGGATACGTCCCCGCGGGGGCCACGTCCTCCAGCGGCATTCCGTTCCCCACCCGGCGGGGCGGGATCTTTCCGTTGTTGTAATAGGGTTCCCACGCGGCCCGGCCCAGACCGATCATAAAGTCCTGCATGGCCACGTCCACCCGCTGGCCGATCCCCTGCCGCTGGCGCTGGAGCAGCGCCGAGACGATGGCCAGGGCGCAGGTCATGCCCGTGCCGGAGTCCGCCACGCTGATGCCGGACTTGACCGGGAATTCCGGCGTGCCCGTGCAGGCCACGAAGCCCCCCATGTAGGCGGCGATGGGATCAAAAGCGGGATAGTCCGCATAGGGGCTGCTGCGGGAAAAGCCCTTGATGGAGGCGTAGATGAGCTGGTCGTTGACGGCGCGGCAGTCCTCATAACCCAGCCCGAGCCGCTCAATGGTGCCGGGGGCCATGTTCTCCACGAACACGTCAGCCTCGGCCAGCAGGGAGCGGATCAGCCCGACGCCCTCCTTGGACTTGAGGTTGCAGGTGATGGACTTCTTGTTCATGTTCAGGATGACAAAGCCGTAGTTGTCCACCCCGGGGTTCACGGCGGAATACCGGCCCTGCTCGCCCGTGACGGGGCGCTCGACCTTCCAGATCTCCGCGCCGAGCCAGGCCAGAGTCTCGGTACAGACGGTGCCGGACTCAAACTGGGTCATATCGATAACCTTGATTCCTGATAGCGGCTGCATACCCATAGTGCTCTCCTTTCCCTGTGGGGGAATTGGGATCTCGGTAATTTGAGTGTACCATGTTTTCCGGGGGATGTCGAACAATAGATTTGTTGACCCGCTACAATTGAAAGCTTGTCAGGACGCCCTTCAGCGGGCGTCCAGCTCCTTCCGGGTCAGGGCCGCGAGGTCCGCCTCGATGTTCCGCAGGGCGCTGTCCGTCACGGACCGGAAGCAGCGCACGAATTCCCGGACGCTTTCGGAGGCCGACGGGCCGGGGTAGATGATGCAGAAGCTGGCCAGATCCTTCAGGTCGGTGGCCGGAAAGATCAGAACGTCCTCCGGCTGACTTTTATGCTTGATCTTCCGGTACAGAAGCTCCCGGGAGACATAGCAGCCGCACACGCCGTTTTTGCACAGATCGAAGAGCAGATCGTGGTCCGTCGTCTCCAGAACCAGCTCGGGGACCAGATTGGTCCGGGAAAAGACCCGGTCAAAGGTGATCCGCAGGGTGCTGCTGTTGGGGGGCAGGGCGATGGGGAAGCGGCAGGCGTCGGCGATGCTCGCCCCATCGGCGTGGGCCTGTACGAAAGCCCCTGCCTCCTGCCCGAGCCGGCGCCGGAGCAGCTCCCGGCTGACGATGAAGTAGAGCTTGTCCTGGTAGAGGATCTCGGCGGGGGCGCTGGTCCGGACGTTGACGGTCATGCCGGTGTAGAGCTGGAGCTTTTCCAGCTGGTACTGCCGCTCGATATACTCGTAGTTGCCGGACTCCACGGCCACGATCACGTGGGGACAGGTCCGGTGGAATTCCGTAAAGATCTCCGGCAGGAACACGGTGCCCCGGGTGCTGGTCAGTCCGATGCTCATGCGCTCCTTGCTGCGGCCCGCCGCGTCCCGGAGCTCCGCGGTCAGATTCTGTTCCGCCTCCAGCACCCGGGTGGCGTAGGCCAGCATGCGCTCCCCCTGGTAGGTCAGGGTGAGGCGGCCCTTCCGGTCAAAGAAAACCGCGTCGTACTGCCGCTCCAGCTTGCGGATATGCTCGCTGAGCGACTGCTGGGAGATGAACAGCCGGGCGGCGGCCTTGGTCATGTTCAGCTCCTGGGCGGTGACGACGAAATAATACAGACTGGTCTGATTCATACGATCCCTCCTGTTGCCTCCATTGTAGCAGGGCGGGGATGGGAATACAAGAACGTTACAAAAAATCCAGAGTGAAAACAGAAAAATTCACAGGGAAACCCCTGTGGCATACGGCGTGAAATCCTGTTTGTATGTCCCTTTTCCCCGTGCTATACTGGATTTACAGGAACAACCCGGATCATTGACCATACAAGGGGAGGACGTATCCATGACAGACAGAATCGCAAGAATGAAAGAGCGCCTGAAGGTGGACAAATACCCGATCTGCGCCGAGCGGGCCCGGTACGTGATCGAGGCCTGGAAGCAGCACGAGGGGCTGCCCTCCATTCTCCAGAGAGCCTACGCCACCGCCAACTATCTGGACAAGCGCACCATCTATATCGACGACGACGAGCTCATCGTGGGCAACGTGGCGTCCCGGCCCATGGGCATGGAGGCCTCCACCTGGGGCCCCTTCTGGGACGACAAGGATCTGGACAATATGCTGGCGGGGGGCAAATTCACCATCACCGACGAGGACCGGGCGGAGCTGCGCTCCTACGACGCCTTCTGGGAGGGCCAGGGACGGCAGTTCTACGAGTGGCAGGGCCGCTTTTACGACGACTGGCACCTGTGGCCGTTTATCCGCTCCGGCATTCTCTGCCCCCCCTGGAAGGACCGGGAGAAGGGCCGGGGCGCCGGCGGCGCCGGCTTCGGCTGGGGCATGGGCATCGCCCTGAGCTTCTTCGTGCCCGATTACGGCAAGATCGTCACCGAGGGCGTCAGCAAGACCCTGCACGACGCCGAGCAGGCTCTGCACGAGCTGGACTACCAGGAGGCGGACGCCTTTGACAAGGCCCAGTATCTCAAGGCGGTGATCATCGCCCTGAGCGCCATGGTGCGCATGTACCACCGCTACGGGGACGCCTGCATCGAAAAGGCCAAGGACACGGAGGACCCCGTCCGGAAGGCGGAGCTGCTGCAGATGGCGGACACCTGCCACTGGATTGCGGACAACCCCTCCCGCAACTTCCGGGACGCCCTGCAGAACTTCTATTTCTACTGGATGATGATCGCCCACGGCACCACCCCCGGGGGCCGCTTCGATCAGTATATGTATCCCTTCTACAAGCACGATATCGAGACCGGCGCCATCACCGACGAGCAGGTGCTGGAGCTGCTGGAGTGCCTGCGCATCAAGATCATGCAGTTCAACTTCGTCAGCGGCGGCGCCCAGCAGCGGGACAAGTGGGCCGGCATGGCCCGGTGGCACAACTTCGTGATCTGCGGCGTGAAGAAGGACGGCAGCGACGCCACCAACGAGCTGTCCTACCTGGTCATCAAGGCCGCCTATGAGGTGCGCATCCCCCAGTATACCATCACCGTCCGGGTGGCCAAGAGCACGCCCCAGGAGCTGATGATGAAGGCCGCCGAGCTGGTCAGCACCGGCATCGGCATGCCAGCCTTCGTCTCCGACGAGAGCTACATTCAGGGTCTGGTGGACCAGGGCATCCCCGTGGAGGAGGCCCGTGACTACGCCCTGGCCGGCTGCCTGGATCTGAACCTGCCGGGCAAGAGCCGCATCAACGCCCTGGGCATGTTCATCGTGCCCAAGGTGCTGGACATCACCATGCACAACGGCGTGCTGACCCAGACGGGAGAGCAGTTGGGGCCGAAGACCGGCGAGATGAAGGATTTTGCCAGCTTTGAGGCGTTCATGGACGCCTTCAAGACCCAGCTGAAGTACTTTATGGGTCTGTACAACGAGGAGCACAACATCCTCATCCGGGTCTCCCGGGAGACCAGCTGCGACGTGGTGCACTCCGCCTTCACCTACGAGGGGATCAGCTCCGGCAGGGATATGTTCGACCGGAAGATGTTTTACGAGAACGCCTCCATGTTCAACCCCATCGGCATGATCAACGTGGCCAACGCCATGGCGGCGGTGAAAAAGCTGGTGTTCGAGGAAAAGAAATTCTCCATGGAGACCCTCTATCAGGCCATCGAGGCCAACTGGGAGGGCTATGAGGACATCCGGAAGCAGTGCGCCGACGCGCCCAAGTTCGGCAACAACGACCCCTATGTGGACGATCTGGCCGCCGCCCTGTACGACTACTGGATCCAGACCACGGGGACCTTCCGCACCATCTACGGCGAGCCGCCCCGGCCCACCGGCGTGTCCATCACGGCCCATGCCCCCGGCGGTTCCTACACCTGCGCCACGCCGGACGGCCGCTACAGCGGTGAGACCCTGTGCGACGGCGTCATGTCCCCGTCCCAGGGCACGGACCACAACGGCCCCCTGTCCTCTCTGAGCAGCGCCATGCACATCAATCAGGTGCCCTTCAACGCCGCCCTGCTGAACATGAAGATCGCCCCCTCCGCCATGAAGACCAAAGCAGATCTGGAGAAATTCGTGGCCATGGTGCGGACCTATATGTACAACGGCGGCAAGCACATTCAGTTCAACGTGGTCTCCGACGCCACCCTCCGGGCGGCCCAGGCCGAGCCGGAGAAGCACTCCGACCTGATCGTCCGGGTGGCGGGGTACAGCACCTACTTCACCCTGCTGACCCCGGCGGTGCAGAACGAGATCATCAAGCGCACGGAAAACGTCCTCTGATCCGACGGGAAAGGGAAGACCCATGGTAAAAGAGTATCTGTCGCTCCAGGCGCCGGTTTTCAACATACAGTCCTATTCCATTCACGACGGGCCGGGGATCCGGGTCACCGTGTTTCTCAAGGGCTGTCCTCTCCGGTGTCTGTGGTGCGCCAATCCCGAATCCAACCTGCCCACCCCCCAGCTGATGACCTATGCCAGCAAGTGCACCGGCTGCGGCGCCTGTGTGGCCGCCTGCCCCCGGAAGGCCGTCCGGCTGGAGCGCGTGGAGGGGAAGGTCGTGGCCCGGACGGACCGGGCCCTGTGTGTGGACTGCGGCGCCTGCGTGCCCGTCTGCCCCGCCGAGGCCAGGGAGATCGCCGGGGAGCAGATGACCGTCTCCCAGGTGCTGGAAAAGGTGCTCCGGGATAAGCTGTTTCTGGACGCCTCCGGCGGCGGCATGACCGTCAGCGGCGGGGAGTGTCTGTTCCACCCGGATTTTACCGAGGCGCTGCTCTATGCCGCAAAGCAGAGCGGTCTGCACACGGCGGTGGAATCCAGCAGCTTTGCCCCCCGGGAGCGGGTGGATCAGGTGTTTTCCCAGGTGGACCTCGGCCTTCTGGACATCAAGCACATGGATTCCAAACGGCATCAGGAGCTCACGGGCGTGCCCAACGAGCTGATTCTGAGCAACATCCGCCACGTGTATCACGATCTGAAGGTGCCGGTGTGCATCCGGGTGCCCACCATACCGGGCTATAACGACAGCGAGGAGAACATCGCCGCCACGGCGGCCTTCGTGGCCCGGGAGCTGGGGCCGGAGGTGCCGGTGCACCTGCTGCCCTATCACCGGCTGGGGGAGTCGAAAAATGAAAGTCTCGGCAAGCAGATGGACCTGTCCATCCCGGTGCCGTCGGACGAGCACATGCAGCACCTGCTGGAGCTGGTGCAGTCCTTCGGACTGACCGGTCAGGTGGGCGGCTGAGGAAAAGACAGAAAACCGTCCGGGTCCAGGCCCGGACGGTTTGTGCTTATCTGGTTATTTTCCTTCACCCTTTCCCGGCAGGATGCGCGTTTCGATGAGCTCCTCCACGGCGGCGACCATTTTCTCCTGACTCCACTTTTTGGCGTCGGCGGGGTCGGCGTGGAGCACGCACACGGGGAAGCCCGCGTCCTCCAGAGAGCGGATGATGTTATAGCCGAAATCTCCGTTGTTCATGCAGTTTTCCGGCACGAGAAAGACCACGCCGTCGATCTGGTTGTGCCGCGCCTCCTTGACGAACCACTGGCTGTTGAAGGGGGGCACGTGGAGCACGTCCTCCAGGAAGCTGAAGCGGGCGGCCAGGCAGCGCACGGGGTTTTCCTCCACGTGGTTGCGGATGTAGCTGTCGGCGCCCATGGCCAGGTACATGGTCCAGATAAACGCGGCGCCGTATTTCTGCTCGAAGTGCTGGTAAAAGGCCAGGTTGAACCACAGCCCCCGGCCGATCCACAGCAGGCGCACCCGCTCTCCCGGCACGGCGGCGGTGCCGCTGTCGGCCAGGGCCTTGACCTCCTCGTACAGGCTCCGGGCCATGTCCACGCCCCAGCGGGTGCCCCGGTGCCACTGGGCCTGCATGACGGCGTTGACCGTGTCCGTCACCGTGACGGGGGAGGGGACGGTCCGGGCGATGAGATCCCGGGTCTTGCGGTACCAGGTCTCCTGCTCGTTGACGTTGTTGAGGGTCTCGATCAGACGGGCCATCTCCAGACGGCGGCCCGTGTGCTCCTCCAGAAAACGGATCAGGCCCCGCAGCTCGTTTTCATAAAAATCCAGCCGCTTTTTCCCGATGAGCGTCTCCCAGTCGTCCGGGGCGTATTCCCACCAGTTGTCGAGAAACACGTCCTGGTGGTAGTGCTGGATCCGGTAGGACGCGGCGCCCCAGGCCTGGCACATGAGCTCCTCGATCTTGATGCCGCTGGAGCAGGTCTCGGCGTTGATGGCGATGGTGGGGTGGGGCAGCCCGCCCCAGGGCCCCTCCTCGGGGTGGGGATCCAGGGAACAGGCGTAGGCCGCCGCGCAGTAGGAGCAGATGTCGCTGCGGTATCCGGCCTGCTCGAGAAAGCCGTAAAAGCGGGGGCCCATCTGCTTGGCCGCGCAGATGGCCGTCCACCACTGGTTGACCACAAAGGGAATATCCATGGCCTGAAACAGCTCCATGGGGGTGTTGGCCCCCACGAAGCCGAAGGGCTCTCCGGCCTCGATGCGCTCCCGCAGACCCATGAACCACTGCTTCTGATAGGCGCCGGTCAGCTTCGGGGTGTTGAGCCGCTTGACCGAGCGGGTCTCGTATTTCTGTTCAGCCATTGTCTGCACCTCCCTGCCGGGCAAAGGCGGAAAACTGCTCCGTCAGCAGCTCCGGCTGTTTTAAGGGCCAATCCTGGTCTTCCACCGTCAGAACGGGGACCCCGCGGCCGCTCAGCACCTTGCGCTGGGCAGGCAGGTCCCAGATATAGGACTCGTCGTTGCGGTTCATAAACACCACCAGCCCCCTGGCGCCGCACCGGTCCAGCAGAGCGGGGATACAGTCGGCCCGCTCCGCCACAAAGCCGCGCTCGCTGGAGGGGAAACGCAGGTGATAGCGCAGCGTGACGGCGGTGACGGCGTCCGTGGCGCCATCCACGTCCCGGTCGCAGTAGCGCCAGCCGGGGACCTTGTCCTCCGCCACCACGTTCAGCCCCGCCTGCTCCATCAGCCGGTAGACCTCCGGTGTCTCCTGGGCAGAGCCGGTGTACAGCACGGGCATAAGGGCCGTTTCGGGCCAGGTCCCGGCATCCGCGGCCAGCTGCTCCAGCAGGGCGGCGGCCTCCTGCTTTTCCAGCAGCAGGGATCCGGCCGCGGCGGTCAGCGCCTCGCTGCCCAGCAGCCTGCCCGCCCGGCGCAGGGGCTCCAGAGCCCGCAGGGCCTGCCGGTGCCGGTTGCACAGGGCGACGGCGTCATCCAGCGCCTGCCCGTCCGCCTGACGGCCGGACAGCTCCTCCATGGCCCGGAGGAAATCCCGGCTCTCCCGGACGTTTCGCTCCTGGGCGCTGAAATCCTTGACCATGAGGGAGTAGTCCACGTAGTACAGCCGGGGCATGGCCCGTTCCGGCTCCAGCCGTCCCAGCTGCAGGAAATAGTAGTACAGCTTCTGGATCAGATCCGAGGAATTGGACAGGACCAGGGTCTGCGGGGCCTCGCCCAGATGCCCTCCGGCCACCGTCTCGAAATAGCCGCGCCACAGGGCGCCGAAGGAAGCCTCCAGATACTTCTCCGCGTTTGGGCGCGGCCCGTAACAGCCGAACAGGCGGACCGGGGTCATGCCGCAGGCGAGGATGATCTCCTCGGGCACGTCGTCCCCCAGGGTCCAGACGATGGGTTTCCCCTTTGCGGCCAGACGTTCCCCGGCGGCCCGGGGATCCGCAAGGGCCGACCGCAGGGCCTGATAGGCCCGGCTGGCCGATGTACAGCTTCTCTCACACAAGGTGCACGCCTCCCTTTTTCCGGTTTTTTCTTATCATAGCGCAGATCCCCGGGAATCGTCCAACAGTTTCTTTGTTGTATCTCCACAACAAAGACGCGTCTGCCGGGGAGGGAGGGAAAACAGACGGTTGAAGTTTTCCTGAAAATGGTATATAATGTAACCGATTTACCGCGGTGAATCGACATGCTTTTACGGAAAGATTGCACAGGACGGAGACGGCTATGACTTTACAAAACCTGTATTTTTTTACGGAGATCGTCAAGGATATGAACCTCGGTCTCACCGCGACGCGCCTTTACACCTCCCAGCAGGCTCTGTCCGGCCACATCAAGCGCCTGGAGTCCCACTTCGGAGTCAGGCTCTTCGAGCGGCGCCCCAATCTGGCGCTGACGCCGGAGGGAGAGCTTCTCATGCGGGAGGCCAAGGTGATCCTGGACGCGGAGAGCCGTCTGTTTATCGCCTATGAGACCGGTGTGCAGAAGGATCACGGCGCCCTGCGGATCGCCTGCGGTCTGGGCCGGTCCAAGTTCTATCTGCCCGACGCCCTGATCCGGTTTTCGGAGATCTATCCCGGCGTGGGCGTTTCCTGCGTGGATGAAAACCGGTTCCGGGACACCCCCATGTTCGGCGAGGGCGGGGTGGATCTGTCGGTGGGCCGCGTCATCGACGACGAGCCGGGGATCCGCAGAATGACCCTCTTTACCATGCACAGCAGCTTTGTCATCGCCCGGTCCCTGCTGGAGTCGGCTCTGGGGGACCAGACGGACGCCTTCATCGCCGACGCGGCTGCAAACGGGCTGGATCTGAAAAAGCTGCCCAAGAGCGTTCCCATCATCCACACCGGCATGCCGGGACAGGAGCACTGGCTGTGCGCCCAGCTGCCGATCCTGCGGACGTTCCCCCGGGTCCAGATCACCCACGGCAACCACGACGTGCAGTTTCAGATCTGCGCCTCCGGCCGGGGGGCGATGATCGTCTCTTCTCTGTATATCCGGTTTGTTAAGCAGACGCTCTCACCGGCCTATCTGAACGACCTGCTGTTTTTTGACCACGTGACCGACGGAAAGCCCATCGAGACCGACGAGGTGCTCTCCTACGATCCCACGGTCGCCCATCCCCAGTTCTTCTTCGATTTTATCCGGGTGCTCCGGACGGAGCTGGCGGAGAAGGGCCTGGTGCAGCTGCCGGAGACGGAAAAAACCACAACGTCTATGTTGTGAACGAACAATCAAAATGGTGTTGGAAATCAAAAAACCTCTATGATACCATAAAAGAGGTACGATAGTATTTCGTTCTGGGGGGATGAGAATGAAGCAAATCCATAAAGACAGGATATTGGGTATTTTCCTGCTGGCGGTGTCACTGTTTTTCTTTGTGTTCACCCTGCAGCAGGAGGGATCGAACTTTGAGGGAGATCCCGGCCCCCGGTTTTTCCCGT
>ONVR01000030.1 GCA_900321335.1 uncultured Eubacteriales bacterium
AAATCACGGGATTTATCGGCCGAAACGGCGCGGGAAAGACCACCACGCTGCATTCCCTGCTGTCCTTCCTCGCGCCGGACGAGGGGGAGATCCGTTTCTGGGGCATGGACATCCGGCGGCAGGAGCTGCAGATCAAGCAGCGGATCGGCTTTGTGTCCGCCGGCATGAGCTTTTACAGCAAGAAAAAGCTCTCCGCCATCACGGGCGTGACCCGCTCCTTCTACGAGCATTGGGATGAGGTGCGCTACCGCCGCTGTCTCAGCCTCTTTGCTCTGGACGAGAACAAGAGCCCGGAAAAGCTCTCCAACGGGATGAAGATCAAATACATGCTGGCCCTGGCCCTCAGCCACGGGGCGGAGCTGCTGATCCTGGACGAGCCCAGCTCCGGACTGGACCCGGTGAGCCGGGAGGAGCTGCTGGAGCTGTTTCTGGATCTGCGGGATCAGGGCAAGACCATCCTCTTTTCCACCCACATCACCTCGGACCTGGACAAATGCGCCGACAACATTCTGTACCTGGCGGGCGGGAAGCTGAAAGCCCATTGCACGCTGGAGGACTTCATCGACGGCTGGCGTCTGGTGGACTTTCGCCCCGGGGAGCTTGGGCAGGCGCAGGAGGCCCTGCTCATGGGCGTTCGCCGGGAGAAGCAGGGCTTCAGCGCCCTGGTGCGCCGGGAGGATGCGGGAATGCTGTCCCTGCCCTGCCGGGCGGTCAACCTGGAAGAGATCATGGTGCACATGGAGAAGGAGGGCTGAGGGATGCTGAAAAAACTGCTTATGAAGGAGCTGCGGCTCTGCCTGCATCCGGCGGCGGTCATCATGCTGAGCCTGTCGGCCCTGGTGCTGGTGCCGGGCTACCCCTTCGCGCTCATGTATTTTTATCTGGGTCTGGGGCTGTTTTTCATCTGCATGTCCGCCCGGGAGAACCACGACCTGGCCTACACCATGACCTTGCCGGTGCCGAAAAAAGAGCTGGTCAGCGCCCGCTTCGCCCTGGCGCTGTCGCTGGAGTTTGGGCAGCTTCTGCTGGCCGCCCTGTTTCTCTGGCTGCGAAGCCTGCTCTACTCCCCCGATCAGGCTGCGAACCCCGTGGGCATGGATGCGAACATCGCCCTGCTGGGTCAGGGCTTTGTGTACTACGGTCTGTTCCATCTGGTGTTCTTCCCCCTGCACTACCGGGACGTGAACCAGGTGGGCAAGCCTTTTCTGCTGGCAAGCCTGCTGCAGGCCGTGCTGGTGACGGCGGATATCGTGCTGAGCTACGCACTGCCGTTTTATCGGCAGGTCCTGGACACACCCGATCCCCGGCATCTGGGGGAGAAACTCCTGTTCTGCCTTTGCTGTCTGGTGCTGGGCGGGCTCTGCACTCTGTGTGCCCTGCGCCGCTCCCAGCGAAATCTCCTGCGCTACGACATCCGGGGTTGATCCGGACACGGCAAGATTCCCCGAACCGCCTGCGGTTCGGGGGATCTTGCCCTTTACAAGCGGGAGAAAATACGTTATAATGGTTGAGATATCGGTGGAAAGGAGCTGAGGCTTTTGGAGATGAACTACTGCATGCAGTGCGGCACCCGCCTGCACCTCAAGCACCACGACACGGAGGGAGAGGTCCCCTACTGCGACAGCTGCCAGGCCTTCCGCTACCCGGTGTTCAACACCGCCGTGAGCATGCTGGTGCTCAGCGAGAGGCGGGATCGGATCATTCTGATCCAGCAGTACGGCCGCCCCTTCTATGTGTTGGTTGCGGGTTATGTAAACAAAGGAGAGGATGCCGAGGCGGCTGCGGCCCGGGAGGTCCGGGAGGAGCTGGGGCTGACGGTCCGCTCCGTTTCCTTCAACCACAGCCACTACTTTGCCCCCACCAACACCCTGATGCTCAACTTCACCGTCACCGTGGACGAGGAGGAGGCCCACCCCAATGAAGAGGTGGATTCCTGGCGCTGGTTTTCCCTGGAGGAGGCCCGCCGGGCCATCAAGCCGGAGAGCCTGGCCCGGGCCTTCCTGATCGGCTATCTGGACGGGCAGTATCCGTTTTAGGCAATCGTCTCAACTTCCCATGTGAAAGGAGAACAAAGTATGGAAGCGAGGAAAAAACTGGGCTTTGGTCTGATGCGTCTGCCGCTGAAAAACCCCGAAGACGACAGCAGCATCGACCTGGAGCAGATGAAGCAGATGGTGGACACCTTCCTGGAGCGCGGTTTCACCTATTTCGACACGGCCTGGATGTACTGCGGCGGCCGGAGCGAGGAGTTTGTGGGAAAAGCGCTGGTGGCCCGTCATCCCCGCGACAGCTTCACCCTCACCACCAAGCTGCCCGCCTACCTGCTGAAAAAGGAGGAGGACCGGGAACAGGTGTTCCGGGAGCAGCTCCGCCGGACGGGGGCGGGCTATTTCGACTACTACTGGCTCCACGACGTCAACTCCCATTCCATCCGGACCTTTGACCGGCTGGACGGCTGGGACTTTATCCGGCAGAAGAAGGCCCAGGGGCTGGTCCGGCACATCGGGTTCTCCTTCCACGACGGGCCGGAGCTCCTCGACCGGGTCCTGACCGAGCATCCGGACATGGAGTACGTCCAGCTCCAGCTCAACTATCTGGACTGGGACAGTCTCGGCGTGCAGAGCCGCGCCTGCTACGAGGTGGCGACCCGGCACGGAAAGCCCGTCATCGTGATGGAGCCGGTAAAGGGCGGCACCCTGGCCCGGGTGCCCGAGGAGCTGGGACGGCTTTTCAAGGCGCGGGAGCCGGAGCTGTCGGTCCCCTCCTGGGCGATCCGCTTCGCGGCCACCCTTGAGAACGTCATGGTGGTGCTCAGCGGCATGAGCAACATGGAGCAGGTGCTGGACAACACCTCTTACATGCAAGACTTCCGGCCGCTGGACGCGGAGGAAATAGAGATGATGCGCCGCGCCGCCGATATCCTCAACCGGAACATCGTGATCCCCTGCACCGGCTGCTCCTACTGCACCGTGAACTGTCCGAAGCGCATCCCCATCCCGAAATACTTCTCTCTGTACAACGCGGACCTGCAGGAGTGCAAGGAAAAGGGCTGGACGCCCCAGGGCAGCTATTACAGCAACCTGACCCTCCGCTTCGGGAAAGCCAGCGACTGCATTCGCTGCGGCCAGTGCGAGAGCATGTGTCCGCAGCATCTTCCCATCCGCGCGTATCTGAAGGACGTGGCGGAGCATTTTGAGTGAACCGTCTCGTCCGCCGCGAAAGCGCCCGGACCGCCGGGGTATTCAAAACAAGAAGAGGCCGGGAACACCGCGTTCATCGGTGTTCCCGGTCTCTCTTTGCCTCTTGCGTATCTGCTTTATGCCAGCCCCAGGCCGGCGATCCAGGCCTTCAGGTCGTCCTCCCTGGCGTGGGGGCGGAAGCGCTTCCCGGTCAGGACTCTGGCTCCCTTTGCCAGCTCCTCGATCCTCTCCTGGCCCTCGCCCAGCCCGCT
>ONVR01000281.1 GCA_900321335.1 uncultured Eubacteriales bacterium
GCGGTCATCCCCTTTGACGTTCTGGTCCTGGCTGTGGGCGTCCGGGCCAACACGGCGCTTCTGAAGGATATCGGGGGCGAGGTCAATCGCGGCATCCTTGTGGACGAGAGAATGCGCACGTCGCTGCAGCACATCTGGTCCGCCGGAGACTGCGCCGAGGGGACCGACCTGTCCACGGGACAAAAGCGCGTCCTGGCGATCCTGCCAAACGCCGTGATGCAGGGCCGCACGGCGGGGGTAAACATGGCGGGAGGGGACGCGGTGTTCGACAAGGGGATCCCCATGAACGCCATCGGCTTTTTCGGCCTGCACGCCATGACGGCGGGGACATACGAGGGAACGCTTTACGAGGAAAAGACGGAGCATTCCATCAAGCGGCTCTTTACAAAAGACGGCCTGCTCAAGGGCTTCATGCTCATCGGCTGCCAGGAGCGGGCGGGCATCTACACCTCCCTGATCCGGGAACAGACGCCTCTTGCCTCCGTGGATCTTGACCTGCTGGAAAAACACGCCACAACGGCCGCATTTCCGGCCCAGACACGTAGAAAAATGTTCGGAGGTGTGGTATAATATGGAATCGATCTGTACAAAGGGCCTTACCCACAGGGCTCTCAATGAGTTGATCCGCAGGACACGGGAGCCGTGTATCCTGGAGGACGTCTGCGGGGAGCGCTTTATCGCCGCCGGAACGTCCGGCAAGGAGCTTACGATCCATGGGGTGCCCGGCAACGCCCTGGGCGCCTATCTCAACGGCGGGACGCTCTCGGTGCTGGGCAATGCCCAGGACGCCGTGGGCGATACCATGAACGACGGCACGATCGTGGTGCACGGAAATATCGGCGACGCCGCCGGGTACGCCATGCGCGGCGGGCGCATCTACGTCAGAGGGGACGCCGGATACCGGGCCGGCATCCATATGAAGGCGTATGAGGACAAGGTGCCGCTGATGGTGATCGGCGGCAGAGCCGGCAGCTTCCTGGGGGAGTACCAGGCCGGGGGCGTCATCATCGTGCTCAATCTGGACGAGCCCGAAGAAAAATGCGTGGGCTTTTTCCCCTGCACCGGGATGCACGGCGGAAAGATGTTTCTGCGCTCTGCCTGTCGGGACATCGAGTTTCCCGAGCAGGTCACGGCCCGCCCCGCTTCCCCGGAGGATCTGGCGGAACTGCGCGGATACCTGGAAGCGTACTGCGGGCTCTTCGGGCTGGACCTGGAAGCAATCCTCAACGCCGATTTCACCGTCGTCACACCGGACAGCAAAAACCCGTACAGGCAGATGTACGTAGCCAACTAAACGATCAGGAGGACAGCATGAAGTATTCAAAGGACGAGGTCATACAGTACACCCGGGAGGAGGACGTGAAGTTTATCCGTCTGACCTTCTGCGACGTGTTCGGAAAACAGAAAAATATCGCCATCATGCCGGAGGAGCTGCCCCGGGCCTTTGAATACGGCATTTCCTTTGACGCCTCCGCCATCGCGGGCTTTGGAGATGAGAGCCGCAGCGACCTGCTGCTGCACCCGGAGCCGGAAACGCTTATGCCCCTTCCCTGGCGGCCGGAGCACGGTCGGGTGGTGCAGATGTTTTCCGGTATCACCCATCCGGACGGGACGCCCTTTGCCTGCGATACCCGCAGTCTGCTGAAGCGGGCCGTGGAGGAGGCGAAAGAGGCAGGGCTGGCCTTTACCTTCGGCGCGGAGCAGGAGTTTTACCTGTTCCGGCTGGATGAAAACGGAAAGCCCACAGGCATCCCCTGCGACCAGGCGGGGTATATGGATATCGCCCCCGAGGACCGGGGGGAGAATATCCGCCGGGAGATCTGTCTGACGCTGGAGCAGATGGGAATCCGTCCCGAGAGCTCCCATCACGAGGAGGGGCCCGGTCAGAATGAGATCGACTTCCGGTTCGCCGACCCGCTGACGGCCGCGGACAACGCCATGACCTTCCAGCGGGTGGTCAAAACCGTGGCGCAGCGAAACGCGATGGCCGCAGATTTCACCCCAAAACCTCTGGCAGACGCGCCGGGAAACGGCTTTCACATCAACATGTCCCTGCGTCCCCTGGACCGTGAGGCGCTCTTTTCCCATATGATCGCGGGCATTCTCAAAAACGTCAGATCCATGACGGCGTTTTTGAATCCCACAGAGGCCTCTTATGAGCGCCTGGGCAGACACAAGGCCCCTCAATACGTCACCTGGTCCCATGAGAATCGCTCCCAGCTGATCCGGATCCCGGCCGCGGCAGGGGAGTACCGCCGGCTGGAGCTGCGCTCTGCCGACCCCACCGCCAATCCGTATCTGGCCTTTGCCCTGATGGTCTACGCCGGGCTTGCGGGGATCCGGGAAAACCTGCCCCTGTGCCCTCCGGCCGATTTCAACCTGTACACGGCTGACCGGGACACGCTCTCGCGCTTTGAAAAGCTGCCGGAGAGCTATCAGGAGGCCTGCGATGCGGCCGCCGCCAGCGCGTTTGTCAGAGACCGCGTACCTGCCGGGATTTTGGCCATCTACTGCGAAAAATAATCTGCATTCCTGCCATCGAGAGAGGGAACCCGTATGAGTCTGAGGGAGCGAGTTTACAGCGTTCTTGTCGTTTCTGCGGCAGAAAAACTGAATATCGCTCTGGTGCCCATCCTGCGGGAAGCCCGCTGCCAGCCTGTGAAGGTCGTCACAAGTCTGCCTGCTGCCAGAAGGGCCTGGAGCGAAAGGGATTATGATTTTGTCATCATCAACTCGCCCCTGCCGGATGACGACGGTGTCGGACTGGCGATTGACATCGCAGGCGCCAAGGGAGCGGTGGTGCTGCTCTTTGTCCGGGGAGAGCTCTACAGCGAGATTCGGGAAAAGGTCGTCGAGCACGGGGTGTTCACCCTGGCCAAGCCCCTGTCCCGTCCCGTTGTGACCCTTGCTCTCGACTGGATGGCCAGCGCGAAAGAGCGGCTTCGCCGACTGGAGAAAAAGTCCCTCTCTGTGGAGGAGAAGATGGAGGAGATCCGCGTGGTCAACCGGGCCAAGTGGCTGCTGATCTCCGCGCTGAACATGGAGGAACCTCAGGCACACCGCTACATCGAAAAGCAGGCGATGGATCGCTGCGTGTCCAAAAAAGAAGTGGCCGAAGAGATCATCAGAACCTATGCGTAGCGCTTTCAGCATACAGACGTTCCCGGCAAGTCCTCAAAGAAACAGACCGGATGGTTTTTCAAAAACCATCCGGTCTTATGCTGTTTTACGGGGCAGCGCCCGGTTATTCCGCCTCCTGCTGCTCCGCGTGCTTTCCCCAGAAGCCGCCCATGGACAGGAAGGAGAACGCCCCGGAGACGAACAGGACCAGCCGGACCATTTCCCGCACGCCCTGCTTTGCAGCGATGAGAGCGGACATGGCAGTGGCGTCCATCGACTGCATATGCTGGGCCAGACGCGCAGTCTCCTGCTGATGGACAAACGGCTCCGCGACCACCGCCAGAAGGCACAGAAGCAGAGCGGCGATGATGACCGCGACTTTGGTGCTGCCCGCCGTTTTGGCCCGTGCGAGCATCACAAGGTAGAAAATGCCGACAATCACAAAGCCGACGCTGCCCACAAGAGCCGCCATGGGGATCGCCCGGGTCTCGCCGAGATCTGTGATCGCCACCAATTCGGGCCGCACCATGACCACGCAGCACAGGGCGGCGGCCAGCACCGCCAGAATAAGGGCGATGATCTGTAATATTCTTGCGCACTTAATTGTCATTTGTAAAACCTCTTTCTTCGATTCTTGCGCGTTCCGCACCGGAACGCCGCATCAGATGGATTTGCTTCCGATCTGCACATTCCCGCTGGGCGTGCAGGCCCTCTCGCGTTCTCCCGGCCCCAAAGCAGATTTGAAGGCTCACGTCCAATACCCTAAGGCCGCCGGAAAACGATATCATTATACGCCATGGGTCGTAACGTCCGACAAACGGAAGAGACAGAGGTTTGCCGGAATCGTCTTTTCGGGTCTTTTCAAAGCGTTTGGGTTCTGTTATAATAGCTTTGAAGGTTAGCTGAATCTAACCAAAAAACGGCAGTATTTGCGTGGCCGTACTGTGCTGCGGATATCAAAGAAGCCTGACAGAAAGAAGAATGAAGATGGAAACGTATCATATCGAAAAAAACAGCGTCCAGGAGACCCTGGTCATCCCCCTGTATGGCCGGAAGGTCTGCTCCGAGCATTTTCCCCATCTGTTCAAGGACGAAGAGGCGGAGCGGCTGTGCTCCATGCTGGACTATGATTTTGCCGAAAAAGGGAAAAAGATGGAGACCATGGCGGGCCTTTTCGGTGCCCTGGAGGTGGCGCAGCGTCAGTATGACATCGGCTGCGAGGTGAAGGACTACCTGAAGGACCATCCCAGAGCCGCGGTGGTAAACCTGGGCTGCGGTCTGGACGACACCTTCCGGAAATGTGACAACGGCCTCTGCCGCGGCTATAACATCGATATGCCGGACGTGATCGCCGTCCGTGATGAAATCCTCCCTGCTGGAGAGCGTGAGATCAACCTGGGCTGTGATCTGAACGACGATGGCTGGATGGACAGGATCGACGGGGCAGAGGGCGCGGTGTTCTATGCCACTGGGGTGTTTTATTATTTCAAGAAGGAGGATGTTCGGGCACTGTTTCAGAAAATAGCGGCGCGCTTCCCCGGGGCCGTGCTGGCATTCGACGCCTGCAACAGGCGGGGCGCCAAAATGATGACAAAAACCTGGCTGAAGGAAGCGGGCATCGCCGACGTGAACGCCTACTTCTCCCTGGAGGACGTTTCCGAGCTGAAGCGCTGGAGCGCAGATTTTGCCTCGGTCACGTCCAGAAGCTATATGCGGGGCTACCGGGACATTTACAAGGATGTGGGGGCCTTCCATAAGCTGATGATCCGCTTCTGTGACAGCCTCGTGAAAATGATCATCGTGAAAATCGCGTTCCGGTAAGGGAATCAGCAACGGGACCGGGACGAAAACAGACATCAAAAAAAGGTATTGACACCGTGTCAACAATCGGATATAATAACGATGCTGACACGGTGTCAGCGTTTGTGCCGTGGAGAAAGGAGACGCTATGGTCAAAGGAACACCGGAGCTGATTGCCGACC
>ONVR01000037.1 GCA_900321335.1 uncultured Eubacteriales bacterium
CTCCCAACGCGGACTTCGGCTACGATATCTCCAATTACATGGACATTCATCCGGAGTACGGTGATCTCGGCGTTTTCCGTCAGGTCCTGGAAGGGGCTCACAAGCGGGGCATGAAGGTGTTTATGGACCTGGTGGTGAACCATACCTCTGATGAACACCCTTGGTTCCAGGAGAGCCGGAAAAGCCGGGATAATCCCTACCACGACTACTATTACTGGCGTCCCGGCCGCGTAATCCGGGGACGGAAGCTGCCCCCCAACAACTGGACCAGTGTGTTCGAGGGCGGCGCCTGGGAATACGACGAGGGCCTGGATGAGTATTATCTCCATGTTTTCGCCAAAAAACAGCCGGATCTGAACATGGACAACCCCAAAGTCCGGGAAGAGGTCAAGCGGATCATGCGCTTCTGGCTGGATATGGGGGTGGACGGCTTCCGGGAGGACGTGATCACCTTCATCTCCAAGACGCCCGGTCTGCCCAGCTGCTATCCGGCCCTCCCCGCGGCCAACGGGATGCGGCATTATGTAAACCTCCCCGCCGTCCATGACTATCTGATGGAATTCAAGCGGGACGTTTTGGATCACTATGACTGCTTCATCGTGGGAGAGAGTCCTCAGACCACCGCGGAGGTGGCGCTGCGCTACGTGACCGAGGGGCCGGAACAGGTTCTGGACGAGATGATTTCCTTTTCCCACATGGAAGCGGACTGCTTCATGACGGATATGATCCGCATGCCTTTTGATCTGAGGAAGATGAAGCGGGCTTTTTCCGACTGGCAGTACCGGCTGGAGGGAAAGGGCTGGAACGCCCTGTATATCGAAAACCACGATCATCCCCGGATCATCAGCCGTTACGGCAGCGAACACTTCCATGACGAGAGTGGCAAGATGCTGGCGGCGATGTACATGCTCCAGCGGGGCACCCCTTTCATCTATCAGGGCCAGGAAATCGGCATGACCAATCTGCGTCTGCCCTCCACGGAGATGTACGAGGACGTGATGACCCACAACAGCGTCAGCATCGCCTCCCGTTTCCTGCCCAGGAAAGCCGTGCTGCGGATGGTGCAGGAGGGCTGCCGGGACAGTGCCCGGACCCCCATGCAGTGGTCGGACGCTCCCAACGCCGGCTTTACCGACGGGACCCCCTGGTTCTACGTGAACGACAACTATCGCCAGATCAACGTGGAGGCCCAGGAAAAGGACCCGGATTCCCTGCTGAACTTTTACCGGAAGCTGCTGCGCTTTCGGAAAGAGCATCCGGTGGCCCTCTGGGGCGATTACCGGGAGCTGATGGAAAAGGACCGAAAGCTCTATGTGTACGAGCGGCGCTATGAGGGGACGAGGCTGCTGGTGATCTGCTGCTTCTCCGCCGATCAGACCCGCTTTGACGCGCCGGAGGGGACCCTGCTCTCCCAGGGCAGCCTGGTGCTGAGCAATTACGAGCAGAACTTTGTCATCGCCAACGGCTTTACCACCCGGCCCTATGAGCTGCGGGTGTATCTGTTTGAAGGAGAGAAGGCATGAGACAGACCCAGGAGATGGCCTACGCAAAGCTGAATATCTCCCTGGACGTGACGGAAAAGCGCTCCGACGGCTTTCACAACATGGTGATGGTGATGCAGACCGTCTCCCTCTGTGACGAGCTGAGCATCCGCATGACCGAGGACGGGCGCATCCGCTGCCGCAGCAACCTGCATTTTATCCCCTCGGACGAGCGAAATCTGGCGGTTCGGGCGGCTCTGCGCTATCTGGAGCGGATCGGCGAGAGCGGCCAGGGGCTGGAGCTGCGGCTGCACAAAAAGATCCCCGTGGGCGCGGGCATGGCCGGCGGCTCCTCGGACGCGGCGGCGGTGCTGCGCGCCCTCAACCGCCTCTACGACCGTCGCCTGAGCCTGGAGGAGCTGGAGGAGCTGGGCAGCGCCGTGGGCTCGGACGTGGCCTTCTGCGTGGCGGGGGGTACGGCCCTGGCCAGGGGCCGGGGCGAGCTGCTTTCTCCGCTGGAGCCGCTGCCGGACTGCGAGCTGGTGATCTGCAAGCCGGAATTCTCCATCTCCACGCCGGAGCTGTTTCGGAAGCTGGACGCCGCGCCCCTGCGCCGCCACCCGGATACGGCGGGCTTGCTCAAGGCCATCGAGGAGGGCGACCTGCATGCCATGTGCCGCAGGATGTACAACGTCTTTGAGGACGTGGAGGACCGGCGCATGCGCACGGTGGGGGAGATCAGGGGGCGTCTGCTGGACCATGGCGCCCTGGGCGCCATCATGACCGGCACCGGCTCTGCGGTGTTCGGCGTCTTCGACCGGGCGGAGCAGGCGGAGCAGGCTGCCCGGGAGATGAAAAAAGAGCTGCCCTTTGCCTGCGTTGCCCGGCCCGTGGGGCGCATCTCCCGCTGACAGGCGGGATAAAAACGGAAAAAACCGTCCATACTCAGAGTATTCATTCTGAGCATGGACGGTGTTTTTATGGCCTCAAAGCGATTGAAGATTTGGGAATCGGCGGCCCTGGCGGCCCTGTGCATTGCGCTGCTGGCGGGCACCTGGGCCCAGGGGCGGCTGCGGGGAATCCAGGGGAGCGTTGTGCGTCTGCATGTGATCGCCCAGGACGACAGCGAAGCCGAGCAGGCCCTGAAGCTGCGGGTGCGGGACGCGGTGCTTCGTTATCTGGAGGGACGGCTGGAGGACGCCTCCACCCGGGCGGAGGCGGAGGCGCGGATCCGACAGGAGCTGGAGGGCATCGGCCAGGCCGCCGCCGCCGCAGCGGAGGGCAGAGCGGTGCGCGTGAGCCTGTCCCGGGAGCACTATCCGCTGCGGGTCTACGAGGACTTCCGGCTGCCTGCGGGGGAGTATGAGTCCCTGCGGGTGGTGATCGGCGAGGGAGAGGGCCGCAACTGGTGGTGCGTGGTGTTCCCGCCCCTTTGCCTCTCCGCCGCCGGGCGGGAGGAGGCCAAAAGCGTCATGGCCCGGGAGGACTTCGCCGTGGTGGCCGAGGACAGCGAGCGCAGCTTCCGCTTCCGGACCGTGGAGCTCTGGGGCGAGCTGACCGGGGCGCTGGAGCGCTGAGCCTCCGGGTTTGGGATCAGGATTGCATTGAGCCCTGGGGATGGTGTATACTGGGACCATCCTTTGAAGGAGTGATGCGATATGAAACTTTGTAATCTTCTGGTGGACGGCGCGGTCCACCTGGGACTTGTGACCGGGCGCGGCGTGGTGGACGCCGCGGCGGCGGGCTGTAAACTGAGCATGGAGCAGCTGATCGACGGCGCGGAGCGCGGGGCGCTGGAGCGCCTCTCGGCGGACGAAGGCCTGCCCGTGCTGCCCTCACCGGTCTACGCCAATGTGCTCAGCCGGGTGGGCAAGCTCGCCTGCATCGGCTTAAACTACCGGCAGCACGCCATCAACGCCAATCTCCCCATCCCCAGCCAGCCCATCGTCTTTTCCAAGTTCGCCGACGCCCTGGTGCCCAGCGGCGCCCAGGTCTGCCTGCCGGATTGGGAGGAGAGCTACGACTACGAGGCGGAGCTGGTCATCGTCATGGGCAAAGAGGCCTGGAACGTGAGCGCCGAAGAGGCCAAGAGCCTGGTCTTCGGCTACACCTGCGGCAACGATCTGAGCTGCCGGGCGGCCCAGATGCGCTCGGGCCAGTGGCTGATCGGCAAGACCATGCCGGGCTTCGGCCCCTGCGGCCCCTGCATCGTCACCGCCGACGCCTTTGATCCCGACGAGCCCCACTACATCCGCAGCACCGTCAACGGCGAGCTGCGCCAGAACGGGGACATCACGGACATGATCTTCCCGGTCTCGGAGCTCATCAGCTACACCTCACGCTATGTGCGCCTGCAGCCGGGGGATCTGATCTTCACCGGCACCCCCAGCGGCGTGGCTCTGGAGGGCGGCAGCAGCAAGTACGACTGGCTCCGCCCCGGCGACCGCGTTACCGTGGAGATCGAGGGGATCGGTGTGCTGGAAAACAAGATGATCTGAACCGCACACGGAAAAAAACGACCTGCGAGTTTTGACTCGCAGGTCGTTTCAGCGTGTAGACAAAGTCCTTTGGGGACTTTGTCTACACGCTTCAGCCGCCACATTTTTTGTGAATCCGTATATCACAAAAAA
>ONVR01000256.1 GCA_900321335.1 uncultured Eubacteriales bacterium
CGATACCGATGCTGGTCATGATGCTACCGAATCCACTCTTGACAGTGTCCACCACCTTGGCAGGTGTGAGGCCGGAATCGGGGTACATGAAGCCCCAAAGCAGGCCCACCAGCAAAGCGATCAACGTCATGACGATGAACGGATGCATCTTCAGTTTGGAGATCGCGATGACCATCAGCAAAACCGAGGCGATGATCAAAGCAAAAAGCAGGAATGTTTGCATAGGTTGATTACCCTCCTTTTATTTCAAGACCCGAAGGCCCTGTTTTTGCTTGTACCAAATAATCAGCAGCCGCATCAGATACTCGCGCTGGAACTCGCTGTAATCCAACAATCCTAGACATCTCAGCACCCGGTTCACCCGGTACTGAAGCGTGTTTTTGTGCACGTACAGCTGTTCCGCCGCTTGGCTGGCGCTGCGATCCGAAGCGTAGTACACCTCCATAGTGCGCAGGATCGATTCGATCTCCCCAGGCCGGAATGTTTCGTTCAGTCTGGATTCCAGCTCATCAAGAAAAACTCTCTCCGCCGTAGCCGCCCGGCACAGCTGACAGACGCATCGGTCAGCAACGCTCTCCATGGTGCTGAAGGGTTTCCCGGCAATCAGCTCCAGGGCGACGGCTTCCTCGTAGGACCGGCGCAGCTCGCCGATGTTTTCACAGGCACCGCCCAAAGCAAGGCGAAGCCATTCGCTGTTCTCCTCCGCCAGCGACGACAGGGACCGAAGGCGCTCCATGTCGCTGATCAGTATCACCTTGTCCCGCTCGATGCCGGCCACTCCATGCTCGGGAGAAACGACGTCCTTCTCCTGGAGCAGGCGCATAGCTCTTTCGGGAAATCCCCGAACGTCCTTCCTCTCCGCCGAAGAAAACAGCCCGACCCCGAAGGGCGGCCTGAGATTCACGCGCATAGATTGCAGCAGGATCTGGGCATGACTCAGGGAACGCTCCTCTCCCGTCAGCAGATCGTGGAGCAGACGGCTGCGAAACTCTCCTTCCGCCAGCCGGGGGATCATCATGGCCTCCAACTGGTAGCACTTTGTCACGTAAGCTTCCACCAGCTTAGCCAAATTCTCTACCTCCGGCGGGTTCCCAAAGATGCCCACCACGCCGATCACGGAACCGTTTACCCGCAGAGGCATATTGTATCCCTGCTTGGCGCCGGGGTACTGTGCTAGCTGATCTGCCCGGATGGCCACCGTCTTCCCCGTGTTCGCTGCCTCCAGCGCTCCCTGATGGAAGGAGCCGATGCGGTGTTTTTCCGTGGACGCGATGATGATCCCATCCGTGTTCATCACGTTGATGGTCCGTCCCCCCACCAGTTCAGAGGTGAAGGACACTATTTCGTTGGCCAAATCTTCCAGCAGCATCCCGTTTCCTTATTCTTCAATGAACACGCAATCACCCGTCCCCAGGTGACAGCTTTTGGCTGCCGTCTCCTCCTTGAGCAGTTGATCCGTTCGCTCTCCGGAACAATGGCTCAGCCCCAGGGTCTGCAAGCCCGCATCGCAAAGCTCATAAATGGTGGCCTGTATACGCTCATCGTCAGCTTCCTTCAAATGGGTCCCGCCGAACACGGAGACCACCGGCTTTCTGAACAGCGCATGGACCCGGGCGATCATATTCAGGATGCCAGGATGCGAGCAACCGCAAAGCACGTACAGCTTCTCCTTGACCTCCAGAACGAGACAAATCTCGTCCGGGAAGTCGTCCGAAACGAACCCCTTTTCCGTTTGACGAACGAACCGCTTGGGGATGGTCTCCATAGGATGGACGCGGGGAAAGTCTCCCACCAGATACACACGGGGAAAAATCTCCCGGCATCCGTTTACCACCATATGATTGATTTGATATTTCTGTAAAAAATCAGGCGTGAATCCGGAAGAAAGGTCTGTCCACTTTATCCCGTCAAAAGCGAATTTCGATTCAAAGAAATGAGGGCCGGTGTACAGGGTCCGACAGGCGCAGCCAGATTCCATAAGATCCCGGAAGCCGGCGGCATGATCATAATGGCTGTGGCTCAGGGCGACGGCGTCAACATGTTTGACATCCAGACCCAACCGATGGGCATTTTCCCAGGGGCGAGCACCTGCGCCGCAATCGAACAGCATCCGATAGCCGGGCGCTTCCAACAAAAAGGATAGCCCGTGCTCCGCGACGAGAGCTTTGTTCTCTGAAGGAAGATTGTCCATCAGCGCGGTGATTCGTATCATGTGTGCCGCCTATCCTTCCGCGGCGTCCCAAATAGGCCGCCACTTTTGTTTTTCTATACACAGTATACTCTTTTCATTATTGAAAAGAAACGACCATTGATTGTATAATATCACAAATTTAGTGACAAAAAGCGCCTCTTTTTTCGTCCGAAGAACAAATCGATTTGCCCATCGTCGTTATTTGTTGAATCCTCGATATATATGGGTATACAATGAGATCGATCTTTGGGAGGTGTGTGGCATGGCGAAAGGTTTTTGGCAAAGCAAGCTCTCTTTTTGGGGCATGATCCTTTTAGGCGCGGTGTTGAGTGTGCTTCTGTGGATACGGGATCAGGGGTACCCGATCTACATCCCCATTCTGGCCTCCAGCCTGGCCCTGGCCATCAGCTATTGTGCCGGACGGGTGATCAGCAATCTGGTAGCTAACTCTATGACCACAAAGTGCCTGGGATATCTGCACATGGACTTGGATCCGGACAAGTTCATCGATGCGTATGGGCAGGTGCCGGGTCGTTTGAGCGCGGGCAGCCGAAGCCGGGCTATAGCCCACGCATACCTGTCTGACGGCTATGCCGCCAAGGGAGATTTTACCACCGCCCTTTCACTGCTGGAGGCGGGTTTTGCCGGGACAGAGGAAAAGGAAACCGCCCTGCGAGGCCTGTATCTTTCCGATAAAGGCGCCTGCCTCAACGGTTTGGGCGATCAGGAAGCGGCGAAAGAGACACTCGCCGAGCTTCGCTCGCTGATCGATGGCTGCTGGCACAGCAAAAACACCCTTGCTCGCAATCTACAGGACGGGTTGCTGCTGCTGGAAGCGGATCTGGCCCTGCAGCAAAAGCAGCTGCCCGAAATTAAGCCTCTGGAGGAGATATACGAACGGTGTGCCTATCATCTGCGCCGGTTCGAGATCGACCGTCTTCTGGCTTTGAGAGCCATGGCTGTCGGGAACAAGGAGGAGGCAAAACGTCATCTCTCCGTCTTGGCGGACAACGGCGGCAAAACGCGGTATGGGGCCTGGGCGCGGGCGCAGCTGGATAGTGCGGAATGAGCGTTTGCCTGTTTTTCGGTTCAGCCGTCTATCGATGCAAGTATATAGATCATGTTTCGACGCAAAATACAAATGAAGGAGTAACAAATTCAGCATGAAGATTGCAGTGACATATGAGAATGGAGAGGTGTTCCAGCACTTCGGGCACACAGAAACGTTCAAGGTCTACGAGGTGCAGGACGGCCGGGTGGTCTCCTCTGAGATCGTCGGGGCTGACGGCAACGGCCACGGCGCCCTGGCGACGCTCCTGGCGGACCGGGCTGTAGACGTGCTGATCTGCGGCGGCATCGGCAGCGGCGCCCAGGCAGCCCTTGCCGAGCAGAGGATCGAGCTCTGCGCCGGGGCCTCTGGCAGTGCGGATAAGGCGGTGGCCGCCTATCTCAGGGGCGAGCTCGTTAACACCGGCGCCAACTGCGACCATCACCATGAGGAGGGCCATTCCTGCCACGATCACGAAGAGGGCCAAGGCTGTCACGGCCATGCGGACGGCGGCTGCGACGGCTGCCATGGGATACAGCATGGAAAGAACGTAGGCAAGAAGGTCCGCACCCATTATCGCGGCACCTTCAACGACGGTACCCAGTTCGATTCCTCCTATGATCGGGGTGAACCACTGGAGTTCGTCTGCGGGGCGGGCATGATGATCCCCGGCTTCGACGCCGCCGTGGCCGACATGGAGGTAGGCGAGATCCGTCAGGTGCATTTGACTCCTGCCGAAGCCTACGGGGAGGCAGACCCCGAGGCGTTTTTCTCCATCGAGCTTGAGCGTCTTCCGGGAGCCGAGACGCTTGCCGTGGGCCAGCGAGTCTATATTCGGAACGCTTACGGCCAGCCCATACCTGTGAAGGTAGCGGCCAGGGACGAAAAGACAATCACTTTCGACGCGAACCACGAGATGGCCGGTAAAGAATTGAATTTCACAATTGAACTGGTGGAAGCGGCGGATTGACAAATAGCTGGCAATTGATGGGATGCCGTGACAGAGTTCTGACCTGTATCTTGTGAACCAAACCGTGTTCTGATATTCACCATTCCCATTGTGCCATATCTGCTCATTCCATGCATTATGTGGTACAAATGTGGTAAAAGGAGGATGCTCTAATGTAAAA
>ONVR01000038.1 GCA_900321335.1 uncultured Eubacteriales bacterium
ATGCGATATCCGCGCTTCCGCACACGGCCCCGGAGCATATTGCCCGCCCCGGCGGAAAAGCCGCCGTAGGTCAGCACGCCGTAGAAATAATCCGGCTGTTCGGAGAGCTCCAGCTTATCCAGAAACTGCACCACCGCCATAGGCAGGCCGCCGAAATACACGGGACATACGATCCCCACGGGCTCAAAGCCCAGAACGTCAAAGGCAAATCTGCCGTTCCGGAGACATTCTCCGATGCTGATGACCTGCTCTCCCTCTCTGGCCAGGGACTGTGCCACATACTGTGAATTTCCCGTTCCCGTAAAATAAAAGATCATACCGGCGCCTCCTCATGGTTTTTGTAGACGCCAACACTATACCATTGTTTTCCACTCTGCACAATACCCCCGCCGGAAAATGCCTACCGATCCCGGGACAGAAACAGATTGCGCACAAGCAGGATCAGGGCCGCCCCCGCCGGCCACCAGATCCCCGTCCGCGCCCAGAGGCCTGCGGCAAGAGCCGTGAGCCCCACACTCAGCGCCCCGGACAGGATCCGGCACAGGGCAAAGGCCCGCTCCGGCTCTGCCCGCAGCAGCAGTCCGGCGCGCAGCGCCCGCTCCCCGTCCAGGGGCCATACGGGCAGCAGATTGAACAGCCCCAGCACCGTACTGAGCCCTGCCGCGGTATACCAGAAGGGCCCGGCGCCTGCCCGCGCCAGGCCCTCGGCGACAGCGGCCAGCAGAAAACTCGCCGACGGTCCGGCCAGGGCCGTCACCAGCTCCCGGCCCGGCGGCATCAGACCGCAGGTGATGGACACTCCCATCCACTCCAGCGTGATCCGCTCCGGTCTGTACCCGGCAGCCGCCATGACGGCCAGATGGCCCAGTTCATGGACAGCGGCGGCCAGCAGCAGGGCCGAAAACAGCGTGTCCTCTGCGGCAAGGCAGAGGACACACACAAAAAGCAGACCGGCGGGCGTCACGGAAAAAACGCTCAGCCCCATGAAAAATAGTGTTCCGGATTCACGTAGCTGCCACCGCACAGCAGGTCAAAGTGCAGCATAGCCGTCTGGGCTGTACCCGTATCGCCGCACAGACCGATGGTCTCCCCTGCCGTCACCTGCTGCCCGCAGGTGACGCTCACCTGGGACAGATGCGCATACTGGGTCTGTATGTCCTCCCCCTCCACGATCACGTACTGGCCGTAAAGAGTGCTCTCGCCGATGATGGTGACCGTGCCTTTACAGAACGCACCCACAGGCGTGCCCGCAGGGGCCTCCACGTCCACGCCCCGGTGAAAGGCCTTTACCCCGCTCACCGGGTCCAGCCGGTAGCCGAAGCCGGAGCGGAGCGTCCCGGCCATGGGGTTTGCGATCTCCTCCACGGGGAGCGCGATAAAAGCGTCGGTCACATCCTCCGGCAGGTCCGGATCGCCGAACTCCGTCTGCCGCGCCGCAAAAGCCGCGGCCGCGGGGCTTTGCTCCTCCTGTGCCGCCGGTACCGCCTCCTCGTCCGCCGGTGCCGGCTCCGATACGGCCACCACGTCGTCTTCTGCAACGGAGGCGCTGTTGGAAAACGCGTAGACGAAGGCATCCTTCACAGATTGGCCCAGAGGCTTTTCCCCGTTGAGCCCCTCACCGATGGCGGTAAAAGCGGAGACGTAGTCGCCGTTTCCCAGAAACCATCGCTGCAGCGGCTCTGTGTACTGGGGAAACGCCAGTCTGGCTCCCAGCACAAGAGCAAGGAGCACGGCGCTTGCCGCCGCCCGGATCCCGAAGGTGGAGGTTTTCTTTTCCCCACGGCGGCCGCGCCGCTTTTTCGGTCCCCGATATGGTTTGTAATGGTCAGACAATTCTCTCGCCCCCTCACGTGTTCAGTATATTCCCCGGTGGGACAAATATTCCCCGGAGCAGAAGGGCGCTTTTTCCAGATTTTCGCTTTTCCTTTTTTCTTCCGAAAATGTGAATTTTCCTCTTGCAATCCTGTTCGGGTTGGTGTATACTGTCACTTGTTCGGAGGCTTAGCTCAGCTGGTTAGAGCGCTTGCTTCACACGCAAGAGGTCACTGGTTCGAGTCCAGCAGTCTCCACCAGAGCGCCGCAGGCAGTACGTGTCTGCGGCGTTTTTTGCGTCAAAAAAAGTCCCGGAACCCAAAGGTTTCGGGACTTTTCTGTTTGATCACACCTGCGCCCGGCAAAGGGCGGCCAGCAGCACGGTCTTTCCTCCTGTCTCTGCTTTCAGATACAGGGTATCCCCCTGCTTCCGCTTCCGGAAGGCGAGCACGTCTCCCTCCAGGCAGGGGCTTTTATAGTGCACCTCGATGGATCCCGGCCTGAAGGACTTCCACTGTTCGGTGGAAAACAGCCCCAGCAGCGCCCGGACGTAGGATACGTTGTTCATATGTCCGCCCACGTCGATATCTGTGGAGCGCACCGTGTACGTCCCAAAGGGCGGCTCCGGAAAATCCTCGTCGATCCGCTCAAAGGGCTCCGGGATCGCCGTTTCCCCGGGGATCTCCAGCTCCGGCGGATAGACCGACTCCGCGTTTTCCAGCTTGCCTGTGGCAAGGTTCATCAGCGCCCACTGGGTTTTCCCCAATGCCAGGATCTCGTCTCCCCGCGTCAGGGTGTAATCCCGGTTGCAGCGGGTCCCCTCGGGCTGTTCCGGCCAGGTCGCCACCTCCACCGTTTCCGTCAGGCGCGGCCTGCGCAGGAACCGGATCTTCGTCTTGACGGTAAGCCAGAACTTGTTTTCTTTTCCCAGCACGGTCAGGCCGATGCCGAGCTTCTCAGCATGCTCCGTGGCAATATCCATAAACAGCGCAAAGCAGTCTGCGTATCCCAATTTGCCGGAGGCGTCACACCGGCTGGTGAGGATCATCTGTTGCGTCGTGTATTTGGCGTCCATTTTCAACCATTCCTTTCTGCCGCCGGTACAGGAAAGCGATCCTGTACCGGCAGTCCTGCTGACGATGCCGGTCCTTCCTGAATTATAGCAAACCGGCGGGTTGTCCGCAATGGATTTGTGAAAATCGTACCCGTGCCCGGACATCTGCGGAAAAAAATTCCTTTCACTGGGATAAAAGCCGCCTCTGACGCATTATACAGGTGAAAAGACATCAAGGAGGGATTTCAATGGGAAAAGCAGCCAGAGTACTGACGGCCATTCTGCTTCTGCTGGCCGCGGCCGCCGTCCTGGTCATTGCCGGCAAGGAAAAGCGCGGCGGCGTCACAGCGGCTGACCCGCTGACCG
>ONVR01000294.1 GCA_900321335.1 uncultured Eubacteriales bacterium
AGGTCCGCTACACCGATGAGGGCGTGTTTATGACGGGCGACGCCAACACCTGCTACGACGGCGTGGTGGAGATCTGACGGGCCCCCGGATTTCGTAAAGTTTTTTCCAAAATCGTATTGACAGATCACCCGCCTGCTGTTATAATAGTCCAGCGTTCCAAAGACAGCAGGTGGCGAGAGCCGTAAATCCTGCCGAGGTGCGGACATGATTTGTTTGCTTTATGCCTCTGCGCGTCTTTGCGCAGAGGCATTTTTCTTGGACGCATTTATCACAATTCTGGAGGTGAAAATGTATGCCAAACGCAAAAGTTCTCAGTGAGAAGCAGGCTGCTGTGGAGGCTCTGGCCGAAAAGCTCAACGGCGCCGCAGCGGGCGTGCTTGTCAACTACTCCGGTATCTCCGTCGCGGACGATACGGCCCTGCGCCGTGAGCTCCGGGAGGCCAACGTGGAGTACGCGGTCATCAAAAACACGCTGCTTCGCTTTGCCCTGGACAAGACCGGACTGCAGGAGCTGGACTCCCTGCTGGAGGGCACCACGTCTCTTGCGATCTCCCGGGAGGATCCCGTATCTCCCGCCAAGATCCTCAAGAAGTACGCCGACAAGCTGGACAACTGCTTCGAGCTCAAGGGCGGCTTTATGGACGGCAAGGTGATCTCCCTGGACGACGTAAACGCTCTTGCGGACATTCCCGAGCTGCCTGTTCTGCAGGCCCAGGTGCTTGGCACGATGCTGGCTCCCATTACGAGCTTTGCCGTCGTGATCAAGGCCATCGCGGAGAAACTGGGCGGTTCCGTGGAGGAAGCTCCCGCCGAGGCCCCTGCCGCTGAGTAATCTCAACACAGAAAACAAAATGCGGCACTGGCCGCGCAACTGAAATTTACAGGAGGATGTATTATTATGGCAAGCGAAAAGATTGCTGCTCTGATTGAAGAAGTCAAAGCTCTGACCGTTATTGAGCTTTCCGAGCTGGTTCACGCTCTGGAGGATGAGTTCGGCGTATCCGCCGCCGCTATGGCTGCTCCCGCCGCCGGTGCTGCCGGCGCTGCCGCCGCTGTTGAGGAGAAGACCGAGTTTGACGTGGTCATGACCTCCTTCGGCGCTGAGAAGATCAAGGTCATCAAGGAAGTCCGCGGCATCACCGGTCTGGGCCTGTCTGAGGCCAAGGCTCTGGTCGAGGGCGTTCCCGCCAAGATCAAAGAGGCCGTTTCCAAGGACGAGGCTGAGGAGCTCAAGTCCAAGCTGGAGGCTGTCGGCGCTACCGTCGAGCTGAAGTAAGTTTTCTTGCTGACAAAAATCCGCTGTGAGAGATCACAGCGGATTTTTTTATCCCGGAAAAAACTGCCGCTTGGAATAAAATTTGACAATTTGCCATAGAATGTATTATAATAACTTAGTTTGGTTTCCGGAACAGGAAACCCTGTGAGATGTATCTTTTGTACGAAACGTACTAAATTGATAAATACCAGTTACTTACGGAAATTGTAAAGCACGGCTACGGAAGCGGTAGCGCGGATCACCCACAGCGCGGCGAATCAGGGCAGGCGGGGAGTGAACTGCGGATACCCTTGGTCTTTCTGTGCTTTTTACAGTACATACCGTAAAAACAGAAAAGGAGAATGTAGCATTTTATGGCAGAAAAGTTAAAAATTATTCCCTTAGGCGGTCTCAACGAGATCGGAAAGAATATGACCGTCTACGAATACGGGGGAGAGTGCCTGATCGTGGACTGCGGTATGGGCTTTCCCGGGGTGGAGATGTACGGCATTGACATGGTCATCCCCGACACCACCTATCTGGAAAAACGCAAGGGTTCCATCAAGGGGATCCTGCTGACCCACGGCCACGAGGACCACATCGGCGCGCTGCCCTACGTACTGCGAAAGATCAACGTGCCCATCTACGCCACCCGGCTCACCGCGGGGCTGATCGAGATCAAGCTCCAGGAGCACGGGCTGCTGGAGAGCACCCAGATCAACATCATCAAGGCCGGGTCCCCCTTCAAGCTTGGCTGCTTCAAGGTGGAGCCCATTCACATCAACCACTCCATCGCCGACGCGGTGGCCTTTGCCATCAAGACCCCTGTGGGCATGATCGTCCACACCGGCGACTTTAAGATCGATACCACCCCCATCTCCGGCGGTATGATCGATCTGGGCCGCTTCGCGGAGCTGGGGAAGCACGGCGTTCTGGCCCTGCTGTCCGACTCCACCAACGTGGAAAACGAGGGCTACTCCATTTCCGAGAGCCGGGTGGGGGAGCGGCTGGACAGCTTGTTCAATGGCAGTACCCAGCGCATCATCGTCACCACCTTTGCCTCCAACGTGGACCGGATCCAGCAGGTGATCAACACCGCCGCCCGGTATGGCCGGAAGGTGGCCGTCACCGGCCGGAGCATGGAGAACATCCTCCGGGTCTCCACGGAACTGGGGTATATGAACATTCCCAAAAACACCCTGGTGGAGCTCAACCAGCTCAAGGGTCTGCCCAAGGACAAGCTGGTGGTCATCTGCACCGGCAGCCAGGGCGAGGAAATGAGCGCCCTGTACCGCATGGCTTTTTCCAACCACAAGCAGATCGAGATCTCCGCGGGGGACAAGGTGATCATCTCCGCCTCCGCCGTGCCCGGCAACGAGATGACCATCAGCCGCGTCATCGACGAGCTGTTC
>ONVR01000002.1 GCA_900321335.1 uncultured Eubacteriales bacterium
AAGCGGACGTAGCCCTCTCCCCGGGGGCCGAAGGAGACGCCCGGCGTGGCGATGACGCCGGTGGCGTCCATGAGCCGCTCCACAAAGGCCACGCTGTCGGTATATTTCTCCGGCAGGGGCGCCCATACGAACATGGTGCCCTTGCCGTCCGGCACGTTCCAGCCGATGCGCCGGAAGCCGCCGCACATGGCGTCCCGGCGGCGCTGATACTCCTGCCGCTGCCGCTCCACCCCGTCCCGGGGGCCGCGCATGGCCGCGATGGCCGCCTTCTGGGTGGGATAGGGCATGCCGAAGTCGATCTGACTGCGCAGCAGCCGCAGGGCGTCTACGATCTCACGGTTTCCCGCCAGGAAGGAGATCCGCATACCCGTGACGTTGAAGGATTTGGACAGGGACAGAAACTCCACGCCCACGTCCTTTGCTCCCGGCAGGGAGAGGAAGGAGAAGGTTTCGGCGCCGTCATAGGCGATGTCGGAGTAGGCGTTGTCGTTGATGATCATGAAGTCGTACTTTTTGGCGTATTCGATCAGCTCCAGATACACCTCCCGGGAGGCCACGGCCCCCACGGGGTTGGAGGGATAGGACACCACCATGTACCGGACCTGCCGCAGGATCTCCGGGTCGATCTGATCCAGCCGGGGGAGAAAATCGTTCTCCCGGATCAGGGGGTAGTAGACGATATCCGCCTGGGCGATCTGGAAGCCCGCCTCAAAGATGGGATAGGCCGGGTCCGGGATGAGCACTTTATCCCCGGGATCCGCCAGCACCAGCCCCAGATGGCCCATGCCCTCCTGAGTGCCATGAACGGAGAGGATCTCCTCCGGGGTCAGCTCCACGCCGAAGCGGTCTTTGTAGTACCACACTGCGGTATCCAGCAGCTCCGGCGTATCCACAATGGCGTAGGTCCAGCTTTTGGGGTCCTCTGCCGCATGAAGAAACGCCTGCTTGATGTTCTCCGGCACGGGAAAATCCGGGGTGCCGATGGAGAAATTGTACACCGTCCGCCCCTGTCGGATCAGCTCCTGCTTTTTATTGTCAAGCGCCTCGAAGATGCCCGTCTGGAACACCTGCAGACGCTTTGGCTTGACATAACCCATGGTCGATCGTCCTTTCCGCTTTTGGTCTCTAAAACAGTATTGTAGGAGATTTTTCCCTGCCCGTCAAGAGAAAAAACGGCTGCGCCCGATCAGGCGCCGCCGTATAGAACGGATTTCAGGGGAGCCGTGGCTTTCTGTCGTACAGCAGGGCTGCCAGCAGCACCACAAAGCAGGAGCCGGCGTTGTGGACCAGCGCTCCCGTGGTCGGGGTGAGCATGCCCGTCACCGACAGGATGATGGCGGCGAAATTGATGCACATGGAAAGGGCGATTGCCCCCCGGATGGTTTTCACCGTGGTGTTGGAGAGCCATTTCAGATACGGCAGCTTTGTCAGGTCGTCCGTCATCAGGGCCACGTCTGCCGCGTCCACGGCAATATCACTGCCCATGACGCCCATGGCCACCCCCACGTCCGCCGTCTTCAGGGCCGGGGCGTCGTTGACCCCGTCGCCCACCATGCAGACCACACCGGTTTTCTTCAGCGCCGCCACACTTTCGACCTTGTGCTCCGGCAGCAGCTCCGCCCGGATCTCCGGGATCCCCGCCTGGGCGGCGAAGTAGTCCGCGGCTCCTTTGTGATCTCCCGTGAGCAGTACGGGCTTTACGCCCATGGCGGTCAGACTGGACACGATGGTTTTTGCCTCCGGCCGCATCACATCCGACAGGCCGATCACACCCAGCACACCTTCCGGTCCCGCGGCGATCACCGCCGCCTTTCCGGCGGCCCGGAGCGCCTCCAGAGCAGTCTGAGCGGCGCCGTCCAGAACAACGCCCTGCTCCGTCATCCACCGTTCATTTCCGAAGAGGCAGCGCTTGCCGTCCACCAGCGCGCTGACGCCCCTGCCGGCTGCCATGCGGAACTCCGCTACCGGGGGCAGCGTCAGCTCCTTCTCCGTCGCCGCGGCCGCAATGGCCCGGCCCAGGGGGTGCTCGCTTCTGCTCTCCGCCGCCGCGGCCAGGGCAAGCAGCTCCTCCCCGTCCCGGCAGGTCACAGGGATCAGGTCACTGACCTGCAGCCGACCGTAGGTCAGCGTACCCGTCTTGTCAAAGGCCAGGGTATCCACCTGGCCCATGCGCTCCAGCGCCTGGCCCGATTTGATGATCACACCGTGCTTGGTCGCCTGCCCGATGGCGGCGATAATGGCCGTTGGCGTGGCCAGAACCAATGCGCAGGGGCAGAACACCACCATGACGGTCACGGCCCGGACAATGTCCTTGGTGACCACGTAGGCGGCAATGGCGATCAGCAGGGCCACCGGCACCAGCCAGCTTGCCCACTTGTCCGCGATGCGCTGGGTGGGCGCCTGATCCTTCTGGGCGTCGGAAACCATGCGCACCAACCGCTGCAGGGAGCTGTCCGCCCCCACCTTGACGGCCCGGATGTCCACGGCGCCGAAGCGGTTGAGGGTTCCGCTGTACAGGCTCTCCCCCACCGTCTTGTCCACGGGCAGGCTCTCTCCCGTCATGACGGACTGGTCCACGGAGGTCTCGCCCTCCACGATCACCCCGTCCACCGGCACCGTCTCTCCGGGGAGGATCCGAAGGATATCCCCCACGCGGATCTCATCCACGGGGATGAGCACCTCCTGCCCGTCCCGGATCACCCGGCCCGTCTCCGGCGTGAGGGCGATCAGATTGGTCAGTCCCTTTTTGGCCCGGTTGGTGGTGGCGTCTTCCAGCAGCGCCCCCAGCTCCATAATAAAGGCCACCTCGCCGGCGGCGAACAGGTCCCCGATCAGCAGGGCCGCGATCATGGCAACGGTGATCAGCAGGGCTGAGGAGATCTTGCTGATGCCCTTGTTGTGAATGATCCGCCAAACGGACAGGTACAAAAGCGGGATCCCGCAGATCACCACACAGACCCAGGCCAAATACTCTCCCCAGGCAGCCCCCACCCGCGGCAGGACAAAGGACAGCAGCAGGAAAACGCCGCCCACGATCGTCATCGGCAGTCCGGCCAGAAAATCGTTGATTTTTTTCACCAAAACCCATCGCCCCCATTGACATTCCGCAAAATCCGTTTTATGATAACCGTAACAGAACACTTTGTTCAGTTATGATTATACTGTTCGGTACAGAAAAAGAAAGAATCAGTTTCTTCGGATCATTCAGTACTGAACGATTTTAAGAAAATGTATGGGAGGCGCCCTATGGACAGACGCAGACAGAAGACCCGGCTGGCGGTGTATCAGGCATTTACGGGCCTGCTGGAGAAAAAGACCTATTCCGCCATTACGGTCCAGGAGATCATCGACGAGGCCGACATCGGCCGCAGCACGTTCTATTCCCACTTTGAGACCAAGGACGACCTGCTCAAGGCCCTGTGCACGGAGATCTTCGAGCACGTGTTCTCCGAGGAGCTGACCAAGGAAAAGACCCACGACTTTTCCGCCGCGGGCCGGGATCTCCGGGCGGAGATCACCCACATCCTCTACCACCTCCAGGACAGCCGCCGGTATATCCGGGGCATTCTCTCCTG
>ONVR01000099.1 GCA_900321335.1 uncultured Eubacteriales bacterium
TGCCGTTTTCGATGCACTGATCCATGAGGATGGACAGGAAGGGCAGCGGCCGGACGGCCTGATGGGCCATATCCACGGCGTTGAGGTAGGCCACCTGCCGGTCGCACCAGTATTCCATCTGCTTATCATAGGCCTCCAGCACCTGGTCAAAGGAGGTGAAATCCGCCAGGCTGCCCGTCTTCAGGCCAAGCTGCTTGCCCTGGGCGCCGCACTTGTCCCACCGGGGGCAGTGGCTGCCGCAGTTGAAGCACCGGCCGTCGTTGATGGCCAGCTCCAGGACCCGGGCGATATTCATGTGGCCGCAGTCCTTCCAGCCGTAGGCCTTGCCGCAGGGGTCGGGCTCCACGCAGCCAACCACCTGGTAGTCTCTTGCGTCGCCGATCTCCACGTGGGAGGTGAGCATGCTGGGAATGGCGCAGTCGTCGTTGAAGATCTTGGGCTCGCCGGTGCCCATGCGGATGGTGTTGACGGTCTTGACCTTCAGCTCCCAGGGGGTGTTGGCGTGCAGACGCACCGCCAGCCAGGGACACGGCAGACGCACGTGGGCGTGAGCGTCCAGGACCATGTAGGTCAGCTCGTTGGTGCCGTCGGTGCCGTCCCGCTTGATGCCGCCCACGGTGAGGCAGGGGCCGCCGATGCCGCCGTTGCCGAAGGTTTTGATCAGCACGTGGTTGCGCAGCTTGTTCAGATCCCAGATCTTGATGTAGAAGTTCTCAATGAGTTCCTGCATGAACTCCCGGGTGGCCTCTCCCGTCTCCAGATCGTGCTTGAAGAAGGGGTACATGTACTGGTCAAACCGGCCGTAGGAGATGGAGTGGCCGTTGCACTCCAGATGGATCATGGTATTGGCCAAGTTCACAAGCTGAATGGCCTGCCAGAAGGTCTCGGGGGGATTGACGGAGATCCAGCGCAGGTTGTCCTCCATCTTCTTGAGCTCCGCGGCCCGCTTTGGATCTTTTTCGGCTCTGGCCATTTCGTCGGCCAGCTCCGCATAGCGCAGCACGTGGCGGATCGCCGCGTCGGCCACGATGGAGGCCGCACGCAGGAAGACGCTGCGCTGCATGCTCTCCGGGTCGGACATGACGATCTTGGCCCGCTCCTCCGCGATCAGGCGTTTAAGCCCGCCGAAGCCCATGGAAAACAGCCGGTCATAGTCCAGGCCCAGGTGTCCCGCGCCGCAGAACACGTAGGCGTCGGCAAAGAAGATGCCCTTGCCGTCGTGAGAGCCCTTGATCTCCTCCTCGGTGACGATGCCGTTGGTGTAATCCTCCACCGTGTGTCCGTCCCAGAAATCCCGGAGGGCCTCCAGCCGCTGCTGGACCTCGGGGGTGTAGCTGAAGTAGTCGTGGGTGCGCTGCTCGGAGTAGTTCATCAGGCCGTCGCGCATCTCGTTGACCACCCAGTTCAGGCCGAACTCCGGGTGCACCGGAGCGCCCTTTTTGTCGCAGCCCAGGCAGCCCACGATGAGCTCCTCGGGGAAGATCATCACCGGGGTCTTGTCAAAGACCTTGGCGATGCCGTAGGCGCACTTGATCTCCTGGGGCTCGCCGGGATGCTCCCGGTAGGCCTGGGTCACAAGCTCCGCCCGACTGGCGTCCACGAAGCCGTTGGTGGTCCGCTCCGTCACCCGGAGGATGCTGTTGATCCGCGCAAAGGGAGAGGGGTTCGGCGTGTTGCCGGAGATGCCCACGCCCCACTCCTTGTCAAAGGGTTCGATGGCAAGGGGGTGGGTGTCGATCTCGTTTGCGTGCTTGTAGGTGTCTTTATTCTTTGCAACGTTTTCCGTGCTTGTCAGGCTCATAGATATCTCCTCCCGTCTCAGTCAAAGGACAGCTCGGTGCGGCCGATCAGATCGTTCTGCAGCTCCGTGCTCAGCTCCACGAAGTAGGCGCTGTAGCCCGCCACGCGGACCAGCAGATCCTTGTAGTTTTCCGGCTGCTTCTGGGCGGCCTTCATCATATCCCGCCCTACGATGGAGAACTGGCTCTGCATGCCGTCATGCTCAAAATAGGTATCCATCAGGGCGATCATGTTGTCCCGTCCCGTCTCGCCGGACACGGCGGTGGGCGAGAACTTCCAGTTGAGGATGATGCCGTTGCCGATCCGGGGGTGATCCATCTTGGCAACGCTCAGGGCCACGGCGGTGGGTCCGCAGGTGTCGTGGCTGCAGCAGGACGTGTGTACGGGTCCCATGCAGTCGGACACGGGCTCAAAGGCCTTGCGGCCGTCGGGGGTGGCCCCCAGGTAAGAGCCGTGGTGGACGTTGGCGGTCACGCTGAACACGCCGGGCATATACTCGCCCCCGTGGGGCGTGGGCCGGTGCTCGATGTTCTCGCAGTAGGTGGACATGACGAAGTGGGCGATCTCGTCGGCGTAATCGTCGTTGTTGCCGTAGTGATGGACCCGGTCGGAGTTGACGTAGGCGTAAAGGGGCTCGTGTCCCTCCCAGTTGTCCCGGAGGGCCTGGATCAGCTCCTGGCCGGTGATGCGCTTCTCGTCAAAGACCAGCTGTTTGATCACCGTCAGGCTGTCGGCGGTGGTGCCGAGGCCAACGCCCTGGGGTCCGGAGTGGTTGTAAATGGCGCCGCCCCGGGTCACGTCCATGCCCTTGTCGATGCAGCCGTCGATGAGCAGGGACAGGTACGGCAGAGGCTTGAGCCGCTGCTGGGCCA
>ONVR01000040.1 GCA_900321335.1 uncultured Eubacteriales bacterium
GCCGTCCCTTCTGATCGTTTTGGATGTATAAACTCCCCCACTTTTTCCCTCTTCCGCGAGGTTAAACTAAACAGATAAGGAACAAGATCTATGGCGAAGAAAAAACAGCCTGAAAAACCGAAAAGAGCGGACAGCTCCAACATCGTGGGCCTCCGGGCCGAGGTGCTTGAGCAGCAGATCACCGACACCCTGGAGATCAACTACATGCCCTACGCCATGAGCGTGATCGTCTCCCGGGCCATTCCCGAGATCGACGGCTTCAAGCCCAGCCACCGGAAGCTGCTGTACACCATGTATAAAATGGGCCTGTTAAACGGCGGCCGGACCAAGTCCGCCAATATCGTGGGCCAGACCATGCGTCTGAATCCCCACGGAGACGCCGCCATCTACGAGACTATGGTGCGTCTGTCCCGGGGCCAGGGGGCCCTGCTGACGCCTTTCGTGGACTCCAAGGGCAACTTCGGCAAGGTTTACTCCCGGGATATGGCCTACGCGGCCTCCCGGTACACCGAGGCAAAGCTCTCCCCCATCTGCGCGGAGCTGTTCCGGGACATTGACAAGGACAGCGTGGACATGGTGGACAACTACGACAACACCATGCTGGAGCCCTCCCTGCTGCCCACCACCTTCCCCAACGTACTGGTCTCCGCCAACACGGGCATCGCCGTGGGCATGGCCAGCAACATCTGCGGCTTCAACCTCACGGAGGTGTGCCGCACCACCATCGAGTATATGAAAAACCCGGATCATGACATCGCCTCCACCCTGCTGGCGCCCGATTTCCCCACCGGGGGCGAGCTGATCTACGACCCCGGGGAGATCCGGGAGATCTACGAGACGGGCCGGGGCAGCTTCAAGGTCCGGTCCAAATGGCGCTATGTGAAGAGCGAAAACCTTATCGAGATCTACGAGATCCCCTACACCACCACCGCCGAGGCTATCCTTGACAAGGTCGCCGAGCTGATCAAGTCCGGCAAGGTCAAGGAGATCTCCGACATGCGGGATGAATCCGACCTGTCCGGTCTGAAGCTGGCCATCGACCTCAAGCGGGGGGCCGACCCGGACAAGCTCATGGCCAAGCTCTTCAAGATGACGCCTCTGATGGACAGCTACGGCTGCAACTTCAACATCCTCATCTCCGGCATGCCCCGGGTCATGGGCGTGCGGGAGATCATCGACGAGTGGGTCTCCTGGCGCACGGAGTGTGTCAAGCGCCGGGTGTACTTCGACCTGTCCCGGAAGAAGGAAAAGCTCCACCTGCTCTACGGTCTGAAAAAGATCCTGCTGGATATCGACAAGGCCATCGCCATCATCCGCAACACGGAATCCGACGCGGAGGTCATCCCCAACCTGATGATCGGCTTCGGCATCGACGAGGTCCAGGCCGAGTACATCGCCGAGATCAAACTGCGGAACATCAACAAGGAGTACATCCTCAAGCGCACCGAGGAGACCGAGGCGCTGGAAAAGGAGATCGCAGATCTGGAGGATCTGGTGAACAGCCGCCGGCGGATCCACAACCTCATCGCCAAGGAGCTGGAGGCCGTCATCAAGAAATACGGCACCGACCGGCGCACCGCCATCGTCTTTTCCGACGAGATCGAGACGTACACCGAGGCCGAGACAGTGGAGAATTACCACGTGACCCTCTTCCTTTCCCGGGACGGTTACTTCAAAAAGATCAACGATCAGTCCCTGCGCATGAACAGTGAACAGAAATTCAAGGAGAACGACGGCCTTCGGGTGAGCTTTGAGGCGGAAAACGTCTCGGAGCTGCTGATCTTCACGGACCGGCAGCAGGTGTACAAGGTCCGCGCCAGCGAGTTCGAGGACACCAAGGCCTCCGCCCTGGGCACCTACCTGCCCCAGTTTCTGGATATCGACGAAAACGAGTCCATCATCGACATGGTCCTTCTCGGGGACGGCCGTGGCGATCTGCTCTTCTTCTTTGAAAACGGCAAGGCAGCCAGGGTCCCCCTGTCCGCCTATCTGACAAAGACCAACCGGAAAAAGCTCACCGGCGCCTATTCGGACAAGAGCCCGCTGGTGGCCATCATTCCCCTGCCGGAGGAGCTGGATCTGGCCGTATACGCCAGCGACGGCCGAGCCCTCGTCTTCAACTCCTCGTCCCTGGCTCCCAAGACCACGCGAAACACCCAGGGCGTCGCCGTCATGGCGCTGAAAAAGAAAGCCATTCTCACCGGGGCAAAGCCTCTGGCCCAGTCCGCAATCGCCAACGTGTCCCGGTATCGGGTCCGCTCTCTCCCCGCCGCCGGCGCGCTGATCCGCCCGGAGGACGCGGAGGAGCAGCAGCTCTCTCTGGAACTCTGATCGAACTTTACCACGTCTGAAAGGAGGCCGCCTATGAACAGGAAAATACCGCGTCTTGCCGCGGGACTTGCTCTTTGTCTGCTCTTAACAGGCTGCACCGGCGGTCTTGCCAGCGGCGACACTCTCTCCGTCACCCCCCACCAGGAAACCGGCGATACGGAGCGGGCAACGGAGGATCTGCTGTACGCCAACAGCTATGACGAGCTCTACGACGTGGTCATGTCCATGGCCAAAAGCCGCATGACCTCGGGCGTGATCCAGGTCAACAGCTACGTGGGCGACCTGTCCGGGGATTTTGAGAACATCTGTCAGCAGATCACCCATGTTGACCCTTTCGGCGCCTATGCCGTATACTATATCAGCAGCACCATCACACGCATCGTCTCTTACTATGAGATCAACGTCAGCATCACCTACAGCAAAAACCTGTCCCGGATCCAGTCTTTGGGCCGGGCCACCTCCAACCGCTACTTCAACTCCGGCATTACCGACGCCGTCAAAAACTGTGAATCCTTCTACGCCGTCTACACCACCTTGGACGTGACGCCGGAGTACGTCAAGCAGTACGTGCGGGATCTGTACTACGGCAACCCTCTCGAGGTTCCCGTTCTTCCTGAGATGGAAGTCTCGGTGTACCCGGATGAGGTCCAGCCGGGGCAGGAGCGGATCGTGGAGGTGAGCTTCACCTACCCCGTCTATATCCCCCTTCTCCAGGCGACGATCCCACGTCTGAGCCAGTCGGTGCAGGCGCTGACGGAGGAAAGCGGCGGCTCCAGCGACGGGGAGATCCTGCTGTCTCTGTGCCGGGTGCTGTGCGATACGGTCACCTATACCAGTGACAGCGGCGACGCGCCCCTGTTTGCCACGGCGTGCTACACCCTGGATGAAAAGCTGGGCAACGGCGAGGGCTACGCCATGGTATACAAGGCCCTGTGCGACAAGCTGGGCCTGGAATGCCGGGTGGTGCTGGGCAGTCTCAACGATATGCCCCACGCCTGGAACATCGTCAGCATCAACGGCGAGTACTACCACGTGGACGTCTCCATGTGCGACGAGAAGGGCGAAGAGACGTCCTTCCTGCTCCGGGACGACGATATGCTGGGCGAGTACCGCTGGGATACGGAGGGCCAGCCCAAGTGCGCGGGCTCTCTGACCTATTACGATATTATCCAGCCGCCGACGGAAACGCTGCCGTCTGCGGAGTCCACCGGGGATACCCCGTCAGAGCCCGCACAGCCGGAGCAGACGCCCACGGCGGAAGGAGAGTCCACAACCGGGCAGGAGGAAACATCCACCGTGCCGGAGGAGACTCCGGCAGAGCCGGACGCCCAGCCGGGTGAAGGGGACACAGAGCCGGTCGAGCCGGACGCAGCGTGAGACAGAAAAGAAAGGCGGAACGGGAAAATGAGCAGCATACCCAACAGCTTCAAGCACAATATGATCGGCGGTTTCCGGCAGGCGGACGTGATGAAGTACATCAAGCAGATCGCCAAACAGCGCAACGAATACCGGGACCGGAGCGATTCCATGGAAAGCACGCTTGCCCAGCTTACGGCGGAAAACGAGCAGCTGAAGGACCGCATCTCCCAGCTGGAGGCCCAGGTGGCCGAGGGCTCGGCCCGCCGGGACGCCCATGCGGAATTTGAGGCCAGGGTCCGGCATCTGGCGGACCAGCTGGAGACGGCCCGGGGCGATCTGGACCTGTGCCGCGGCGCCCTGCACCTGTCCCAGGAGCAGCTCTCCGGCGGAACGGCCATCGGCTCCAACGCTCTGGAAAACGCGGGAAACGCCCTGGGCAAGCTTCTGGAGACCCTTTCCGGCGCCTGTCTGACGGATGAACTGAATCAGGAGGCATTAGATGGGCAACCGGATCTTTGAGCTCACCACCGATCAGCTTCCGGAGGCCGTCTCCGCCATGCGCGCCGGAGACCGGGTGATTCTCTCCGGCACCGTGTACACCTCCCGGGACGCGGCCCACAAAAAGCTCTTTGAGCTGCTGGACAAGGGGGAGCCTCTGCCTTACGCCCTCAAGGGCACCGCCATTTACTATGCCGGCCCCACCCCCGGCTTTGACGGCATGCCCGTAGGCGCCTGCGGCCCCACCACGTCGAGCCGTATGGACGGCTTTGCGCCCCGGCTGTACGATCTGGGTCTGACCGCGACCATCGGTAAAGGCGAGCGCAGCCAGGCTGTGAAGGACGCCATCGTGCGAAACGGGGGCGTATACCTGTGCGCCATCGGCGGGGCCGGCGCTCTGATCGCCAAACACATCACAGCGCTGGAGGAGGTCGCTTTTCCCGAGCTGGGCTGTGAGTCCGTCAAGCGGCTGACCGTGGACCGCCTGCCGCTGACTGTGGGCGTGGACTGCCACGGGGGCGATCTGTTCCTGGAAAAGGAAAAATACAAGGAGGACTGAAATGGCAAAACTGGAATACAGACTGCGCGGCTCTTTTGATCAGGCGCTGAACGTGATCCACGACGGCGTGCTGTCCGGAAGCGCATCGGCCACCTATGAGGACGGCAGCGACATCACCGTAGACGGCGTCCGCTGCGCCGTAAGGGTTTACGAGCGCTATTCCATTATGGGCAGCAACCGGGTAAGCCTGAACGTGACCCTCATGGGAAGAGACGGGGAACTGTATCTGTCCGCCATCACATCCGGCGGCAGTCAGGCCACCTTTTTCAAGCTCAACACCATCGGCGAAGAGGCCTTTCTGGACAAGCTGGACGCCGTGGTGCGGAATCTGGCCTACTGAAATACCAACCCAAAGCAGACAAAACGCGCGTAACGAAATCGTTACGCGCGTTTTTCCGTATCCGTTTACGCCTCCAGCACTGCCTTCAAAACGGCAAGGCCGTCGTCCATCTCCTCTTTCGTAATCACAAGAGGCGGCAGCATTCGCAGGGCGTCGCTGCCGGCGGTGAGGATCAGCAGGCCCTGCCCGGCGCAGGCCCTGGCCACTTCTCCCGGCGTCTTTCCCTCCAGGGCAACGCCCAGCATCAGGCCCTTGCCCCGGACACCCTTGACGCAGGGCAGCTTCCAGTCCAGGATCTGCTGTGTGAGATAGGC
>ONVR01000330.1 GCA_900321335.1 uncultured Eubacteriales bacterium
ATCTTCAGACTGCTGCGCAGAGGGCTGTCCGCCGGCAGGCGGATCTTGTCGTAGTAGGAGGGGCTGATGAAGGAGTAGGTGATGATCTCGTCATAGCCCAGAGCCCGGCAGGAGGCATCCACGCTGTTTTCGAATTTCTGGATCTCGCTGAAGCCGCCCCGGGTGGTCTGCCCCCGCATGAGGGTGTCGGGGATCTCGTTGTAGCCGTAGAACCGGGCGACTTCCTCGGCGATGTCGGAGTAGTGCTCCACGTCGCCCCGCCAGGAGGGTACGTGGATCTCGTCGCCGTCCAGGGTGAAGTCCAGGGCCAGCAGGATATCCCGCATGGTCTGCTCGTCGATGTCGGTGCCCAGAAGCCGGTTGATCTTCTCCGGTTCCAGCTTGACCACGGTTTCGGCCTGGGGCTTGGCCACCACGTCGAGCATGCCGTCCATCACCTCGCCGCAGCCCAGAAGCTCCACCAGCTCACAGGCACGCTGTACGGCCTTGACGGTGTTGGCGGGGTCCAGCCCTTTTTCATACCGGGAGGAGGCGTCGGTGCGCATGCCCAGCGCCGTGGCCGTCCGGCGGACGGAGACTCCGTTGAAGTTGGCGGACTCAAAGAGGACCATGGCCGTGTCGCCCACGATCTCGGAGTTGGCTCCGCCCATGACGCCCGCCACGCAGACGGGCCGGTGCTCGTCACAGATGCACAGCATGCCGGGGGTCAGGGCCCGGTCGTTGCCGTCCAGGGTCTGGATGCTCTCGCCCTCTCTGGCGGTGCGCACGATGATCTGGCCGCCCTCCACACAGGCAAAGTCGAAGGCGTGCATAGGCTGGCCGTATTCCAGCATCACATAGTTGGTGATGTCCACGATGTTGTTGATGGGCCGCACGCCGCAGGCCCGGAGACGCTGACGCATCCACAGGGGAGAGGGGGCGATTTTCACGTTTTTCACCATCCGGGCCGTGTACCGGGGGCACAGGTTCCCGTCGTCGATGGTGATGCGCAGCACCTTTTGTATATCGCCGCCGGCGCCCTTGACCGCCGGGGTATGGAGCTGCAGGGGACGGCCGAAGGTGGCCGAGGCCTCCCGGGCCAGACCGATGACGGACAGGCAGTCGGGGCGGTTGGGAGTGATCTCAAACTCCACCACGGAGTCGTCCAGCCCCAGAAGCGGCGCCACCGGGTCTCCGGGTTTGGGGTCCAGGGCCATCAGATCCGGGTCGTCCTGGAAGACGAACAGGCCCTCGGTGCAGCAGTGGGGCCAGTCGTGCTCCGTCATGTTCAGTTCCTGATAGGAACAGCACATGCCGTAAGAGGCCACGCCCCGGAGCTTGCCCTTTTCGATCTTCACTCCGCCGGGGAGCAGGGATTTGTGCAGGGCAACGATCACCAGATCTCCCACCTTCTGGTTCTGGGCGCCGGTAACGATCTGCACGGGGGCGTCCTGCCCCACGTCGATCTGGCAGACCCACATGTGGTCGGAGTTCTCGTGGCGGACCATCTCCAGGATCCTGCCCACCACCACGTTTTTGATCTCGCTGTCACAGCGGGTCACCGTCTCCACCTTGGAGCCGGAAAGTGTCATTTTGTCGTTGAATTCGCCGTCGCTTACGTCACGCAGATCCACGAATTCGTTCAGCCATTTTCTGCTCAGATCCATTTTCCGCGCACCTCCTTAAAACTGCTCCAGGAATCTGACGTCGTTTTCGAAAATCAGACGCAGATCGCTGATCTTGAAGTAAGCCAGAGCCAGACGCTCCAGGCCGAAGCCGAAGGCCCATCCGGAGTATACGGAGGAGTCGATGCCGCAGCCCTCCAGCACCTTGGGGTGGACCATGCCGGCCCCCAGAAGCTCGATCCAGCCCTCGCCCTTGCAGGTGGAGCAGCCGGCGCCGTGGCATTTGTAGCACTGAATGTCCATCTCACAGCTGGGCTCCGTGAAGGGGAAGTGGTGCGGCCGGAAGCGGGTCACGGTCTGCTCGCCGTAGAGCTGCCTTGCCACCTGACTGAGAGTGCCCTTCAGGTCCGCCATGGTGATGCCCTTGTCGATGACCATGCCCTCGATCTGGTGGAACATGGGGGAGTGGGTGGCGTCCACCTCGTCTTTCCGGTACACCCGGCCGGGCGCCACCATGCGGATGGGGGGCTTCTGCCGCTCCATGACGTGGATCTGCATGGGGGAGGTCTGGGTCCGCAGGAGGATCTTGCTGTCCTCGGTGAAGTAGAAGGTGTCGCTCCACTCCCGGGCGGGGTGGCCCTCCGTCTCGTTGAGCTTGTCAAAGTTGTACTCCGCCAACTCCACCTCCCGGTCCTCTACCACCTCAAAGCCCATGCCGATGAAGATGTCCTTGATCTGATCGAGCACCTGATACATGGGGTGCTTCATTCCGATTTTGCGCGTCTGTCCGGGGATGGTCACGTCCACCGTCTCCAGCTCCAGCCGGGCGGCCAGGGCCGCGGCCTCCAGCCGCTTGCTCTGCTGGGCGATGGCCTGCTCGATCTCGGCGCGGATCTGGTTGGCCAGCTGGCCGATGACAGGCCGCTCTTCGGCGGACAGACCGCCCATCTGCTTTAAGATGGCCGTGATCTCGCCCTTCTTGCCCAGGTATTTGACCCGAAGCTGCTCCAGGGCGTCAGAGGCGCTGACGCCACCAAGGGCTTCCATGGCCTCGGCCTTGATCTGCTCAAGCTTTTGTTTCATGTTGTGGTTGCCTTCCTTTCTCACGGCGGGTCCGCCGTTTTCATGGTTTGAAGAATGTATAAAAAAACCTTCCGTCCCACAATAGGGACGAAAGGAGTCCTTCCGCGTTACCACCCTGATTCGGCGCCGGAAGCGCCGCGCTCATTGGACCGGTAACGGGGTCTGCCGCCGGGGATTGGCCGGTACTCGGTGAGCGAACCAAGCGGGCTTTTCCCGGAGCGCTTGCAGCCGACGGCAGCTCCTCTCTGAAGAGAAAAGGGGATCGCTATTTTCTCACGTCAACGTATGTATGCCGTATGAAACGGGATTACTCTTTTTTATACCATAAAAAAACGGAAATGGCAACAATAAATTTGACTATTTTCCGGGATTCTCCTATAATTGAGCTGTTCCTGACAGAAACGATACGGAGGCGACCCGATGATACGACTTGTTCCGGCGCAGCAGATGAAGGATCTGGACTACTGCGCCATGACCACTTATATGATGCCCTCCACCCTGCTGATGGAAAACGCGGCGGGCCATATCGCCCGTGCGGTGCTGGACCGCCTGCCGCCGGCAGGGACCTGCGCGGTGTTTGCCGGCAGCGGCAACAACGGCGGCGACGGCATTGCCGCGGCGGTAATGCTCCGGGCAGAGGGGGTGAACGTCCGGGTGTTTTTTACGGGAAACCGGGACAAGATGACGGACGACGCCCGGGAGATGGAGCGCCGCCTGGTCCGCGCCGGCGGGGCGCTGGAGGCGTTTGACCCGGAAAACGGGGAGCAGGCCGCCTGCATCTCCGCCTGCGCCGTGATCGTGGACGCCATGTTCGGCATCGGGCTCAACGCCAACCTCCGGGGCAAAGCCCTGGAGGCGGTCAGAGGGATCAACGAGAGCCCCGCCTTCGTGATCGCGGCGGACATTCCCAGCGGCGTGGAGGCCGACACGGGCCGGATCCTGGGGGACGCGGTCCGGGCGGATCTGACGGTGACCTTTACCGCCGGAAAGCCGGGCCAGTTCGTGGAGCCGGGATGCGCGTACTGCGGCGAGGTGTCCGTCTGCTCCATCGGTATCCCCGGAGAGCTGACACAGGCCCTCAGCGCCGACACCTTTGCCGTGACAGAGGAGGACGTGGGCCTGCCGAAGCGGGACCCCCTGACCCATAAGACCAACTACGGCCGGGATCTCATCGTGGGCGGCTCCGTGGGCTACACGGGCGCCCCGGTGATGGCGGCTCAGGCCGCCTCCCGGACGGGAGCGGGTCTGGTAGCCCTTGCGGTGCCGGAGTCGATCTATGCCATGGTGGCCATCCGGTGCCTGGAGACCATGCCCTTCCCGGTCCCGGCGGACGAGGAGGGAGTCATCAGCTACGAGGCACGAAACGACATCCGGGCGTTTCTGGAGAACTGCCGGGCCTGCCTGATCGGCCCCGGCATGGGCCACACCATGATGACCGAGTATCTGGTGGAGAACCTTCTGCGCAACAGCACCGTTCCCCTGATCCTGGACGCCGATGGCATAAATTCCATTGCCGGGAATATACATGCACTGGATGAGGCCAAATGCCCCGTGATCCTGACGCCCCACGAGGGAGAGTTCGCCCGGATGGGGGGCAGGACGGGAAAGCTGGGACGGCTGGAGGCCGCCCGACGCTTTGCCGCGGAACACCGGTGCGTGCTGGTGCTCAAAGGGCACCGGACCATTACGGCGCTGCCTGACGGAACGGCATACATCAACACAACAGGCGGCCCGGCCCTTGCCAAGGGGGGCAGCGGCGACGTGCTGGCGGGTATGATCACGGCCCTGGTGGGTCAGGGCTTTCCCGTAAAGGACGCGGCCATCGCCGGGGTGTATCTCCACGGCCTGGCGGGGGATCTGTGCGCCCGGCGCCTGGGAGAG
>ONVR01000097.1 GCA_900321335.1 uncultured Eubacteriales bacterium
CGCCGGTCCTGTTGTTTTTATACCCCATCTGTTGCCATTGCAGTCCTCTTTGTAGTATAATATTTTCCAGATTTCAAAACGGCAGGTGAAACGTATGAGCAGCGGCAGTTATCCCACAGACGCCCAGGCCAGGGCGCTGATCCTGGAATACGGGCGGCGGATGTACCAAAAAAATTTCGTGGCGGCTAACGACGGCAACATCAGCTGCAAGGTCTCCGACGATACCCTCTGGGCAACGCCCACCGGCGTCTCCAAGGGGTTTATGACGGAGGACATGCTGGTCAAGCTGGACCTGAACAGCAGCGTTTTGGAGGGGACGAGCAGACCCTCCTCGGAGATCCGGATGCACCTGCGTCTGTATCGGGAAAATCCGGCCATCGGCGGGGTGACCCACGCCCACCCGCCGGTGAGCACCACCTTCGCCGCGGCGGGCATTCCCCTGGACCGGGCCATTTTGCAGGAGGCCGTGATGCTGCTGGGGGTGATCCCCGTGGCCCCCTACGCCCTGCCGGGCACCGAGGCTCTGGCCGAGAGCGTGGCCCCCTTCTGCCGGGATTACAACGGCCTGCTGCTGGAGCACCACGGGGTGGTCACCTGGGGCACGGATCTGACCCAAGCCTACTACCGGCTGGAGTCCGTGGAGTACAACGCCCAGGTGTATATGAACACCCGGCTGCTGGGCTTTGACCATCTGCTCAGCGAGGACCGGATCGACGCGCTGATGGCCCTGCGGCCCAAATGGGGCGTTGCGGCAGGCGGCCGGCCTGTGGGATCCGGGAAAAAAGACGAGGAGGAAGAACCATGAAGCTGCTTCGCTTTTATCACAACGACGAGATCCACACCGGGGTTCTGACGGACCGGGGTGTGGCGGATCTGACGGCTCTGGGCTTTCCCGGCACCGTAAACGACGTCATCGCCGGAGGCCGGGACGCCCTGGACGCCATCGAAACCCTGCTGGCGGGGGACTATACCCCCCTGCCTTACGAGACGCTGCGCTTTGCCAACGTGGTGGACGACCCCTCCAAGATCGTCTGCGTGGGCCTGAACTACAACAGTCACGCCTTGGAGACCGGGGGCACCGCCCCCAAGGAGCCGGTGCTGTTCAGCAAGTTCAGCGACACCCTGACCCCCGCCGGGGAGCCGGTGGCCCTGCCGCCCTGGCAGCGGTGCTACGACTACGAGGCGGAGCTGGTCATCGTCATGGGAAAGCCCTGCTACCACGTGACGGCGGCGGAGGCCATGGACTACGTGTTCGGCTATACCGTGGGCAACGATCTGAGCGCCCGGGACTGTCAGTTTCTGTCCAACCAGTGGCTCTCGGGCAAATCCTTCCCGGGCTTTTCCCCCGCCGGGCCCGTCATCGTCACGGCGGACAGCTTTGACCCCGACGCGCCCCACGCCATCCGCTGCATCTGGAACGGAAATCTGGTCCAGAACGGCACCACCGACGACATGATCTTCAACTGCGCCCGGATCGTGGAGAGCGCCTCCCGGTTCTTTGCCCTCAAGCCCGGGGATCTGATCTACACGGGCACCCCCGCCGGGGTGATCCTGGGCAAGGCCAAGGGCACCCGCGTCTGGATGAAGTCCGGAGACCACGTCCGGGTGGAGATCGAGGGCATCTGCGCCCTGGACACGCCTCTTGTGTAATACTGAAAAAAAAGAAAGCGAGAAACCTTATCCTATGAAAAACGGCATTTTCAAGACCTTTTTTGCCTTCTCCAAAGGGGCAAGAAGGTTCTTCCTCGCCGCCATCGGCGCCAGTGCCGTGAGCATCTTCTTCAAGTTCCTCACCCCCCGGATCATCGGCGGCACCGTGGACGCGGTGCTGGGCGCCGACACCGGCGGGCTGCCCGCATTTCTGGCCGCCTGGCTCAACACCGGGGGCAGGCTGGAATATCTGGCCAAGCACATCGGTCTGTGCGCCCTGCTTGCCGTGGCAAGCGCGGTGCTCTCCGGCGTGTTCAACTTCCGCTCACGGGTCAACATCGCCAAAGGCACGGGGAAATACGTCAAGGCCCTTCGGGACCGGCTCTTCGAGCACACCCAGCACCTGCCCTTCTCCTGGCACACGGATCACCTGACGGGGGATATCATCCAGCGGTGCACCACCGACGTGGAGACCACCCAGAACTTCGTCTCCACCCAGCTGCTGGAGGTCATCCAGACGGTGCTGCTGCTGATCATCGCCTTTGCCCTTATGTTCTCCATGAACGTGCCCATGTCCATCGTGGTGCTGCTGTTCATTCCCATCATCGCGGGCTATACCTGCTTCTTCTTCGGCCGGATCTCCCGGAAATTTCTGGAGTGCGACAACGCCGAGGGCGACCTGATGGTCCAGGTCCAGGAAAACCTCACCGGGGTCCGGGTGGTCCGGGCCTTCGGCCGGGAAAAGCACGAGCAGGCGCAGTTCGACCGGAAAAACGAGATCTACACGGGCAAATGGATCAGCCTGGGCTATACCCTGGGGGTATACTGGGGCGTGGGCGACATCGTCTGCGCAAGCCAGCTGCTGGCCACCGTGGTGGCCGGGGCCTACATGGCCGCCTCTGGCAGGCTCACCCTGGGCGTCTTCATCACCTTCATCAGCTACGCCCAGTCCCTGGGCGGCCCCGTCCGGCAGCTGGGCCGGATCCTCTCGGAGATGAGCAAGACCGGCGTGTCCCTCCGGCGCATCAAGGACATTCTGGACGCCCCGGCGGAGACCGCCTCCCCGGAGGAGGAAACACCCGATCTCCGGGGCGACATCGTCTTTGACAACGTATCCTTCCGCTACGGGGACAAGCAGGTCCTCCGGGGGGTATCCTTCACCGCCAAAGGCGGCAAAACCATCGGCATTCTGGGCCGCACCGGCTCCGGCAAGTCCACCGTCACCTATCTGCTCAACCGGCTCTACGAGCTGCCGGAGGATTGTGGCACCATCACCGTGGGCGGGGTGGATATCCGGAAGATCGACCGGTACTACCTGCGCAGAAACATCGGCCTTGTGCTGCAGGAGCCCTTCCTGTTCTCCAAAACCGTCTTTGAAAACATCGACATCGCCACGGACACCGGGGATCTGGAAAAGGTCCGGCAGGCGGCCAGAGCCGCCGCCGTGGACGACAGCGTCATGGCCTTTCCCAAGGGCTACGACACCGTGGTGGGAGAGCGGGGCGTCACCCTCTCCGGCGGCCAGAAGCAGCGGGTCGCTCTGGCCCGGACCTTTATGATGGGCGCTCCCGTCATGGTCTTTGACGACTCCATGTCCAACCTGGACATGAAAACCGACGAGCAGATCCGCACCAGCCTCCGGGAGAACGCCGGGGACGCCACGGTGCTGCTCATCTCCCACCGGATCAGCACCCTCATGACCGCCGACTGGATCATCGTCCTGGACCGGGGCGCCGTGGTCCAGCAGGGCACCCATGAGCAGCTGCTGGCCCAGGAGGGGATCTACAGGCAGACCTATGAGATCCAGAGCGGGAAGGGCGGTGAGACGAATGGCTGAGCCCAACACCTCCCGCTCCCGGCTGAGTCTGAAGCTGTGGAAGCGGATCTTCCCCTATATCAAAAGCATCCGCAAATACATGATCGTCGTGCTGGTGGGGATGGTCGTCTCGGCCCTGTCCGAGTCCGTTTACCCCATGTTCACCAGCTACGCCGTCAACCGCTTCGTCACCCCCGGGACCACGGCGGGCATCGGGCTGTTCGCCCTGGCCTTTCTGCTGGTGATCGTCATCGGGGCGGCGGCGGTGATCGTCTACTCCCGCAACTCCATCATCGTGGAGATGCAGACGGCCAAGATGCTCAAGCGGGACTGCTTCCGGCACCTGCAGGAGCTGAGCCTGAGCTACTACAACGCAAACTCCGTGGGTTATCTGCTCAGCCGGGTCATGTCCGACACGGACCGGATCAGCTCCGTCATCTCCTGGGGCATCATCCACCTGCTGTGGAATCTGTGCTACATCATCGGCGCCTTCGTGTCCATGATGCTGCTCAACGTGAAGCTGGCCCTTCTGCTGCTGTGCATCGTCCCCGTGGTGGCGGTGATCACCTGGGTCTTCCAGTCCCGGCTCATCGTGGTGGGCCGCCGGATCCGGGAGGCCAATTCCCGGATCGTGGGGGCCTACAACGAGGGCATCACCGGGGCCAAGACCTCCAAGACCCTGGTCATCGAGGAGAAAAACTGCGAGCAGTTCCGGGCCATCACCTCCGATATGTACCGGCAGATGGTGCGCCGGTCCGTGCTCAGCGGCATTCTGATCCCCCTGGTGCTGCTGTGCGGCTCCGTTGCCGTGTCCGAGGTCCTCTACGCCGGAGGCCGCGGGGTTATGCGCGGCGCCATCGACTACGGCACCCTGGCGGCCTTTATCACCTACGCCGTGGCCATCATCGACCCCGTGGCGGAGATCGCCCGGGTCATCAACGACATCATCACCGCCCAGGTCTGTCTGGAGCGTGTCACCGCCGTGATCGACGAGGAGCCCCTGATCCGGGACACCCCCGCCGTGGAGGCGAAATACGGCACCGTGTTCGACCCGAAGCCGGAAAACTGGGAGCCCATCCGGGGTCACATCACCTTTGACCACGTGTGGTTCAAATACCCGGACGGGGGCGACTACGTGCTGGAGGACTTCTGTCTGGACGTGCCCGCCGGGACCACCGTCGCCATCGTGGGCGAGACCGGGGCCGGGAAATCCACCCTGGTCAATCTGGTCTGCCGGTTCTTTGAGCCCACCGCGGGCAGCATCCGCATCGACGGCACCGACTACCGCCAGCGGAGCCAGAGCTGGCTCCACGCCAATCTGGGCTACGTGCTGCAGGACGCCCATCTGTTCTCCGGCTCCATCGCCGACAATATCCGTTACGGCAAGCTGGACGCCACCCCGGCCCAGATCGAGGCTGCGGCGAAGCTGGTCTCCGCCGACCGGGTGGCCGCGGGGATGCCCGGGGGCTACGACGCCCAGGTGGGCGAGGGGGGCGACCGCCTGTCCACCGGGGAGAAGCAGCTGGTGTCCTTTGCCAGGGCCATGATCGCCGATCCCCCCATCTTCGTTCTGGACGAGGCCACCTCCAGCATCGACACCCACACGGAGCTGATGATCCAGAACGCCATTTCCCGGGTGCTCCACGGCCGCACCTCCTTTATCATCGCCCACAGGCTCTCCACCGTGCGCATGGCGGACGTGATTCTGGTGGTGGACGACGGCAAAATCGTGGAGCAGGGGACCCATGACGAGCTGATGGCCTCCGGCGGCCGGTACCGTGCTCTCTACGAGGCCATGGAGATCCGGGAGCAGGAGAGTCCACACAGATAACCACTATACACAGAAAGAGGGAAAAACCATGTATACCCTTGGCTTTATCGGAACCGGAAACATGGGCGGCGCTTTGGCCGCCGCCGCGGCCAAGGCCACAGCCCCCGCCGGGATCCTGCTGGCAAACCGGACGGAGGCAAAGGCCAAAGCCCTGGCCGAAGCCCTGGGCTGCGCCTGGGGCACAAACACCCAGGCCGCTCAGGCGAAGTACATCCTGCTGGGGGTCAAGCCCCAGATGATGACCCAGGCCGTGGCCTCCATCGTCCCGGCGCTGAAGCAGCGCAGCGACCGCTATATCCTCGTGTCCATGGCGGCGGGACTGACCACGGAGGGGATCCGGGCCATGACGGGGATGGAAGGCTGCCCCGTGATCCGCATCATGCCCAACACCCCCGCCGCCATCGGCAAGGGTGTGGTGCTGTGCTGCAGAAACGACCGGGTCACCCC
>ONVR01000302.1 GCA_900321335.1 uncultured Eubacteriales bacterium
CAAGGTACACTCGCTGTCCCGGGCGTTCCCGCTCCGTGAGAGCCTGTTTACTATACCACACACACCCTCCCTTGTCAAGCGCTTTTTTCCATCTTTTTTTATCTTTTTTTCGCCTTTTTTCCCACCCTCAACATGATGGGGATTACCCCGAATACAACCACAATATTTATAAGTGGAATGGCATATTTTGACAGGCGATGAACGGTAAAAGCGTCGTCGGAGACGAGCATTCCGGCGGCATTTGCAGCAGCGGCGGCCAGGGCGGGCACCGGTTTACACCCCCGGCCCGTCACCGTCTCCGCCAGACGGCGGAGCATAAACAGCAGACTGGCGAGCAGCATGAAATCCGCCCCCACCCACACGGCGATGACCAGCGCCTCAAACCGTTCCGCGATCTTCAGCTCCCGGATGTTCCGGATGAGCACGAAAAACGGGAACTGGAGCTTTTCCGTGACCGGCGCCGACAGGGTGCCCACGGTCACCACCGTGACGGCCAGGCAGACCAGCAGCCCCGCCAGAGCCGCCAGCCGGGCGGGGCCGGGGCGCAGGGTCCGGGGCTCCGTATCCCCGAGAAAGACGAGGAAATACACTCCCACGGACAGGACGTTCACCGCCGCCAGAGCGGACCACAGAAGGCCGGACCAGTCCAGCCGGGCGTCCGGCAGCAGGTTGCGCACCCGGACGCCGGGCAGGGCCAGGGCACACACCAGGACCATGACCGCCCCCAGCAGCAGGGCCAGTACCCGACCGGCGCCGGCCAGGGATTTAAGCCGTCCCGAGGCGGCGGCCGCAGCCAGAGCCGCCATGACGGTGGACAGCAGCCAGGGCTTTCCCTCCGTATAGACGCAGGAGATCAGCCGCTCCACCCCGGACCGGAGGGTGAAGGCGGTGTAGGCCAGCAGCCACAGCCCCAGAAGCAGGCATACGGCGGTGCCGGTCACGGGGCCGCCGGAGGCCCGGAGCAGGCCCCAGAGGGAGACGCCGGGCTGTCCCCTTCTGAGCAGGCGGGATATACCATATATAAATGTATAGAGGATCCCGGCGGCGGGCAGCAGGGCCAGGAAGGACGCGCCGCCGCCAAACCGGGCAAAGGCCCAGGGCAGCAGGCGGATCACCGGCCCCAGGGCGCTGAGAAACGCCATGCTCATCAACTGGGAAAAGGAGATCTTACCGTTTTGCATTTCCCGCTCCTTTCTCCCCCTGTCCCGTCAGGGGCACCGGATCGGCCACGTCGTAGGTCCGGGTGATGGCGGCGGTGACGCGCAGGGAATAGGCCGCTCCGGGGACGTCGCGGACGGCGGGCTGCCCGGCAAAGCCCAGCGGATGGGCCAGGGCCAGGCTGCGGCCGATATCGCACACGTCCGCCTCCAGGCTCTCGGCACGGGACAGGGCGCTTTTGATCTGGCCAAGCAGCAGCAGGGCAATCTTCCGCTCCAGAAGAGCGCGGCTGTCCGGGTCGCTGACGGCGATCCCGGCGGCGTTCTCCACCACCGTGGCCGCGGCCGCCACTTCCACGGCGATCTCCCCGGACGCCCGGGCGTCAAAGCGCGCTGTGGCCTCCGTCAGTTCCACCGTCACGCCGTCCAGCGCCACCGTCTGATTCTCCGACAGGTTCATCAGCAGCATCATGCCCGCCGTCTCCTCCCGGGTTGCAATGCCGGCCACCCGGCCGTCCTTGAGCACCGCAAAGCCCCCCGTCTCCACCGAGGCCTTCGGGGCGCCCTCGGAGAGTTCCTCCGCCGGGGCCTGCCGGACGGTCTGTACCAGGGCGCAGCCCCGCTGGGCCAGCGCCGAGAGCACGTCGCCGCAGGTGAACACGTGGCCCATGCCGAAGCGAGGCGCCTCCCGGGCCACGGCGGCGAGCATATCCGACACGCCGGTGCTGTCGCACTGGCAGTTGACCATCAGATCCTCCGCCGTCCCCTCCGTCAGCAGGAAGAGATTGACCCCCAGACGCATGTCCGTGGACCGGGTAACCAGATCCAGCGCGGCGGGCAGCACGTCCCAGGCGTCCGGCCCGATGAGGACGTGCTCCGTATAGGCGAAAAACGCCTCCCCCTTGGTGTAGCTCCGGCGCAGATGCTCCACCGCCAGGGCCAGGGATTCCCCGGCGGCGGTGAACACCTTGGCCGGCTTTTCGCCCACGTCCGTTCCCGTGCTGGCGGTGACGACGATCTGTCCGTCCCGCTTGTCGACGCCCAGGGTGGAGATCAATTCCAGATCCCGCACGTCCCGGATGGCCGTCCGCCGGTCGCCGCACCCGGATAAAAGCAGCAGCACCGGCAGCAGCGCCAGCAGTATTCTTCGTCTCATACGCGCCCCCTGTGAAAATCGATGTGGATCCCGACGCGACACGCCGGGTTTTTTGCCCACCTGCCTCCCGCCCGGTTTCGGGCGTCGGGGCAAGTCCCTCGCTCCGCTCCAAACGTAACGTGTATGCGCGCACCCCGCCCCGCCACAGGCGGAATGTTACACCCATCTCCGCACCCGGTAGCCGTGCGGCAATAAACGGGCAATCACCTATCCCGGTTCGTTGCAAAAGCGCATTCGGCTGCCGTGCTCCCGCAGAAGCAGCACCCACGATCTCGGCCCGCTATGCCCACCTTTTTCTCACGAGAAAAAGGTGGGGCCGTTATCGCTGTTTGCGGCGGTTTGGGGTGTTCGTCTCCGGCCACCGGAGCTTCTCCCGGTCCGGGGGCAGGTGGGCAACGCCCCGGAGCAGCTCGGACAGGGAGCCGGAGGAGAGGGGGTACATGTAGTCGGCCCCGAAGGACTCCAGATCGCACAGCCGGCAGACCAGAACGCAGAAAGCCGCCATCATCCCGAAAAATCCCCCGCAGGCGGCGGCCAGCACGAACAGAAACCGCCACAGCCGCACCGCGGCGGCCAGATCCGTGTTGGGGGTGGTGTACCCGGCGATCCCGGACAGCGCCACGATGATCACCACCACCGGCGAGACCACCTTGGCCTCCACCGCAGACTGTCCCACGATGAGCGCGCCGATGATGGACACCGTCTGCCCCACCGTCGCCGGGAGCCGGAGCCCCGCCTCCTGGAGGATCTCAAAAGCCAGCAGCATCCCCAGCGCCTCCACCGCCGTGGGAAACGGCACCGACTGCTTGCTCTGGATCATGGTCTGCATGAGCCGGGTGGGGATCATCTCCTGATGATACATGGCCACCGCCACGTAAACCGCCGGCAGCAGCAGACTGAGCAGCAGCGCAAAAAACCGCAGCACCGTGAGCACCGAAGACACCGCAAAGTGATAGGCGTCATCCTCCGGCATCTTCATAAACTGTACCAGGGTAGCCGGAGCCAGCAGGCCCATGGGCAGCCCGTCGATGAGCAGCCCCACACGCCCCTCCAGCAGATTCGCCGCAAAGCGGTCCGGCCGCTCCGTCCGCAGCAGCTGGGGAAAGACGCACCCCGGCCTGTCGCAGATCCGGTGCTCCACCGCCCCCACGGAGTTGACCCCGTCCACGTCGATCCGGGCCAGCCGCCGCCGCATCTCCCGAACCAGCGCCGGATCCGTCAGCCCCTGGATGTAAACCACCGTCACCGCCGTCCGGGTCCGCCGCCCCACGGTCATCTGATGAAACCGCAGCATGGGCTCGTGGAGCCGCCGCCGCACCAGCATGGAGTTCACCTTCAGGATCTCGATGAACACGTCCTTGCTGCCCTTCATGGGCTTTTCCTCTTTCGGCTCGTCAATGGCCCGCTTGTCCGTGGCCCGGACCTCAAAAGTCACCGCCACAGCGGCATCGTCAAACACCACGGCACAAAACCCGTTGAGCAGATCGTCCACCACCTGGGCCAGCGCCTGCCTGCGTTTTACAGTATAGCCGTAGACCCGGCCGGACATCATAAACTGTACCGCCTGCTCCGGGGTCGTCACGCCCCCGAACCGGTCTTGCTCCGTCAGCGGCCGCAGCACGTACTCCGCGATCTCTTTGCCCGAGGTGAGCCCGTCCAAAAACACCAGCTCCCCTCTCACGCCCCCCGGCAGGACCAGCTCCCGCCGCTCAAAATCATAACAATCGGAAAAAATCTCCCCCAGCTTCTCCGCCGACACCGGCCCCGGAAACCGCTCCCGGGGCGGATGCCAGGGTACCGTCTGCTCCCGTTTTCTGCCCATGGGCCCGCCTCCCGTCCGCGCTTTTTGCTTAGTATGGCCCCCCCGGCCGGAAATTATTGCGCCCGCCCTTAAAAATTTTTTCGCAAAAGGTATTGACAAAACACGCAAAGGAGTTTACTATACAGGTAAGCACAATTCACCTTTTCGGTTACGCTTTCCCAGGCGTGCCAAATGTGCTATACTAAGCACAAAGAGGAACAAAAAAAGCCTGTGGGGACGTTCCCATACAGGCAGCAGGTTTGAAGAAGGAGGTCAGACGATGAATCCCTACATTGTGCTGTGGCTGATTCTCATGGTCATTCTGTTTGGCATCGAGGCGGCCACCGTAAACCTTGTCTCCATCTGGTTTGCCCTGGGGGCCCTGGGGGCCCTGATCGCGGCCATCGCCGGGGGCCAGCTCTGGCTCCAGGTGACGGTGTTCGTTGTGGTCGCCGCGGTCACGCTGCTGCTGACCCGGCCGGTTTTGAAAAAGCGGCTGGCGGTCCGGCATCAGCCCACAAACGCCGACAAGGTCTATGAGCTGCCCGCCGTGGTGACCGAGCGCATCGACAACGAGGCCGGAACGGGCGCCGTCAGCAGCGGCGGCAAGATCTGGACCGCCAGGTCCGCCGACTGCGTCCCCATCGAGGCCGGCACCCGGGTAAAGGTCCTGTCCATCGAGGGGGTCAAGCTCATTGTTACGCCGGAAGCGGCAAGGGTAAATTAAATTCACAATCATCCGTCAAACATTCACACGTGTATTTGGAAAGGAGCGCATACTCATGGGTGGAACCATCGCCATCGTGATCCTCGCGATCATCATTCTCATCATTCTCGTCAAGAACATCCGCATCGTCCAGCAGGCCAGGGCCTTCGTCATCGAGCGGCTGGGCGCCTACAGCACCACCTGGGGCGTGGGCCTGCATTTCAAGGTCCCGTTCATCGAGCGGGTGGCCAAGGTGGTCTCTCTGAAGGAGCAGGTCGTGGACTTCGCCCCCCAGCCCGTGATCACCAAGGACAACGTCACCATGCAGATCGACACGGTGCTGTACTTTGAGATCACCGACCCCAAGCTGTACACCTACGGCGTGGAGCAGCCTCTGACCGCCATTGAAAACCTCACCGCCACGACCCTGCGTAACATCATCGGCGATCTGGAGCTGGACCAGACCCTCACCTCCCGGGACATCATCAACAGCAAGATGCGCGTGATCCTGGATGAGGCCACGGACCCCTGGGGCATCCGCATCAACCGGGTGGAGCTCAAGAACATCCTGCCGCCCAAGGAGATCCAGAACGCCATGGAGAAGCAGATGAAGGCCGAGCGTGAGCGCCGTGAGGCCATCCTCCGGGCAGAGGGCGAGAAGAAGTCCGCCATCCTTCTGGCAGAAGGCGAGCGGGAGTCCGCCGTCCTCCGGGCCGACGCCAAGAAGCAGGCCCAGATCCTGGAGGCCGAGGGCCAGGCCGAGGCCATTTTGAAGGTCCAGCAGGCCACCGCCGAGGGCATCAAGCTCATCAACGCCGCCGGCGCCTCGGAGGAGGTCATCAAGCTCAAGTCTCTGGAGGCCTTCACCGCCGCCGCCAACGGCAAAGCCACCAAGATCATCATCCCCTCGGAGATCCAGGGTCTGGCCGGTCTTGCCACCTCCTTCAAGGAAGTCATCACCGAGCCCAAAGCCCCTGCCGCTCCGGCAAAGCCCGCAGGCAAATAAAGCTCCGGGGCCGCAGATCTCTGCGGCCCCGTCTGTTTCTCCGCCCCTCCGTGACCGGCGGGGGCGACGCCCTTGAAAAGGAGGGAGCTTCCATGAAGAAAAGTCCTGTCGGCATCATTGCCGGCGTCCTGCTGCTGATTTTCACCGGCCTTTCGGCTTACAACACCTGGCAGGCGGGGGTACTGTCCAATCTGCTGCCCGTGTTTATGCCGGAGATCTGGCCCTCGTACCTTCTGCTGGCCCTGCCCGTCCTGGGCTACGCCCTGGTGACGGCGAGTCTGTTTGCAGGGCTGCCCTGGCTGGCCTCCCTGGGCGGGCTGCTGGCGGCAGTCCCCAGCGGGATCAACCTGTTTTACGTGATCCTGCCCCACTTCGCGGTGATCGCCACGCCCTGGCTGTTTCTGGCCAAAACCGTGCTGCTCCTGCTGTCTCTGGGGCTGCTGATCCTGGGCGGGCTCCTGCCGGGACGGGCAAGGCCCCTGGCCGCCGCCTCGGTCCTGTGCATGCTGGCGCAGTACGCGGTGGCCATCGTCCAGGCTGGCCCGGCGAGGATCACCCCGGCAGACGTCTGCTGGCACCTTCTGTTCACCGCCGGCGTCCTGCTGCTGGGGGCCGCCTTCCGGGCGTTCTCCCTCCGGCGCCGGGCCAGCCGGGCCGGCTGGGATCTGTAGCCCGGAAGAAAGGAAAAAAGGAACCCTCCGCTCCATGAATGCCATGGCGCGGAGGGTTCTCTCTTTTGTTTTCTCCGACGTTCCGCAGACACGCCGCACCCGCAAGCAATCACCTACGTCACAACGTGCGTAATGTAACCGTCACGTCAGCAGTTGGCTGCCGTGCACCTGCAGGAATTACAAGCACAATCCCGGCCCGCACAAGGTGCGTAACGTGACAATCACATCAGCAGTTGGCTGCCGTGCACCCGCAGAAAAAGCAAGCACAGTCCCGGCCCGCACAAGGTGCGTAACGTAATAGTCACATCAGCAGTTGGCTGTCGTGCACCCGCAGAGACAACACGCACAGTCCCGGTCCGCTATAAAGCTCTTTTTGCCTTCTTTTTCTCACGAGAAAAAGAAGGGGCCGCCGTGCACCGGGAAACGCTGCACCGCACCTGATCCGGGCGTAACGTGACAATCACATCAGCAGTTGGCTGCCGTGCACCCGCAGAAAAAGCAAGCACAGTCCCGGCCCGCACAA
>ONVR01000098.1 GCA_900321335.1 uncultured Eubacteriales bacterium
AGCCGTGACATTTTCAAAAAAGCAGCGGACGCCGCCCCGTGTCCCCCAACAGACGGTTCGCAGTACCTCCTCCATGGGCGTCAGGCGGGTACAGATCTCGCTTTGCATGACCTGCAGCGCAGCGACCATTCCCCGGAGCTGCCCCGCGTGACTGTTCAGCCGGGCTGCCCCCAGAAGGCCCCAGAAGGCCGTCCCACCGATGAGCAGCAGGGCACCTATTGCTCTGACCATACGTGTCCCTCCCGCCGGAATACCCGGTAAACTCTGCTGCCGCCGCTGACGGTGATCCCCACTGCCCGGTGAAACACCTCCGTCTCCAGCAGGCGCCGGTACAGCGCCCGGCGGGATAGATCCTCCGGATCGTTTCCATGGGCGGTGGCCAGCAGGGCCACCCCGCAGTTTGCCGCCGCGGTGATGGCGTCAATATCCGCCGGTGCGGTGATCTCGTCCATGGCGATGACCTGGGGATTCATGGCCCGCAGCAGCAGCATACAGGCCTGGGCTTTGGGGCATCCGTCCATCACGTCCGTTTTCTCCCCCACGTCCATCTGAGCCCTGCCCTCGTATACCGCAGCCACCTCGGAACGCTCGTCCGCCAGCGCCACCCGAAGAGGATCGCTGCCGGAGGCCATGCGCCGGATCAGATCCCGCAGGAGCGTGGTCTTTCCGCACCCCGGCGGTGCGATGAGAATGGTTGACATAAATCTCCCGTCCTCCCAGAGCCGCTCCAGCACGCCCGCCCCGGCGACGGAGATCTGCCGCGGGATCCGGATGGAGACGGAGGACAGGCTGCGAAAGCCCGTGACCTCCCCGGCCTGGACCACGGCGGTACCGCAGATCCCCACCCGGTAGCCCCCTTTTGCGGTGACGTAGCCCTCCGCCATACTCCGGCGGGCCGCGTGTACCGAGGCGCCGGTGGCCAGGTCCAGAACGCCGGCAAGATCCGCCACCGTCACCGGATTGCTCCCCCCCGCGATCTCCCCCTCCGGCAGGACCACGGCGGGGCAGCGCCCCACCCGGAGCCGGATCTCCTCTGCCCGGCGTCTGTCGCTGGTCAGAAGGCTGTACATCGTCTGACGGAGCCCGGCCGGCAGGAGCATGACCGCCCCGTCAAATCCTTTGCACTCCAATTTGCTTCCTCCTTACGGTTGTGGTTGTCCATAGTCCATTGTATTAGGCCCCGGCGCCGGATATGCAAAAAATCGCAGTGCGTTTGCACTGCGATTAAAAGCGTGCCGAATCGATCGACACGCTTCAAACGAGACCCGCTGCGCCGGGATCTCGTTTGAGAAACTCGCGCTCCATCGCTCTCGGCTGCGCCTCAGTTGGTCGGCGCGAGGGCTCGCGCCGCTCGCCTCCGGGTGTTTTTGCTGCGGCAAAGCTGCGGCAAAAACGAAACGTGCGGGATTTTATTTGCGCCTTGATGGTCAAACGTTCCAACGCTTTGTTTGCCGCCTGAAAAATCGCAGTGCGTTTGCACTGCGATTTTTTCATATATAATCATTGGTTCAAGTCAGTCTCTGCACAGGGTATCCCGCAGGACACGCGCCTTTTTGGCAGCGTCGTTGATCTGTTTGTAGATCCCCTTCCGGGCGGCGATCTCGTCTGCCATATCATCCGCCGCCTTCTCCAGACGCAGGGCTGCCTCCGTCAGCAGCTTGTCCATCGCTTTTTTATCCATTACTGTCCCCTCTCTATCCTGCCAAGCTCCACCATTTTCATATCCAGCGCCCGGTATTCATCCGTCTCCCGGCGGATCAGCTCCGCCAGCGCGGTAAGCTCCCCGGCATAGGCCTCCAACTCCGGGCAGGCCTCTCCCTCCAGGGCTGCCAGCACCTCCCTGGCCACGGACGCCACGGTATCCGCAGCGGCATAGGCGGCGTCGTAATCAACGGTAATATAAGACATGGTCCTCTTCCTTTCCTGACGTTTTCGGAATTATAACATTATTTCTGCGAAAATACCACCACTTTCCCGTAAACTGTGGTATACTTAAACAAATACGCACCCCTCCCCGCGGGGAGGATACGGGAGGCATTTTCTATGGGTAATCTCAAATATCCCCATCTGTTCGAGCCCATCACCCTGGG
>ONVR01000353.1 GCA_900321335.1 uncultured Eubacteriales bacterium
AAAAAGCCGCCGCGCGGGGTCGCGCGCAGCAAGCGTTTTGCGGAGCAAAACCTTGGCGCAGGCGGAATTCACTTCCGCCGAGCAGGTGCAATCACCAAAGGGTGGAGGCGGCTGCAGGCCGCCGGAACCCAAAATGCGGCAAAGAGCCGCCGGGCGGGGTCGTGCGCAGCAAGCGTTTTGCGGAGCAAAACCTTGGCGCAGGCGGAATTCACTTCCGCCGAGCAAGTGCAATCACCAAAGGGTGGAGGCGGCTGCGGGCCGCCGGAACCCAAAAAAGAGGACTTCGCAGCAGCGAAGTCCTCTTTTTTGGTGCGAGAGATGGGACTTGAACCCACACGTCATTCGACACACGCCCCTCAAACGTGCCTGTCTACCTGTTTCAGCACTCTCGCGCGGAACATGAAACATTATAATAAGCTTTACAGGGTTTGTCAATACCTTTCCCAAAATAATTCCCGGGTCGCTTCTGGCCAATTCCGGAAGGTTTTTGCGTTTTGACGGTTGTTAAACGATAGAACCCTGTGCTATAATAACTTATTAAAGTCCGTACGCTTTTGCCGTGCGGCGTTAGGGAGGAAAAGCATCGCATGAACAGAAAGAAAAAGCTCCTGCATATGTTCCAGCCCAGTATGCGGCTGTATTTCATCATTCTGATCTGTTTTGCCGTGGCGACGTTCCTGTTCAGCCCCAGCAACAAGTGGCTCGCCATCGGCGAGGCCGTGTTTATTGTCGTGCTTCTGGTCTATACGCGGATCTCTGCCAGACGCCGGAACAACGATCTGCTCAAGTATATCGAGGACGTGACCTATAACATGGACACGGCCTCCCGGAATACCCTGACGTATTTCCCCATGCCGACGGTGATCTTCAATCCCCGCAACGGTCTGGTCATGTGGTCCAACGACCACTTCCTGAATATGACGGGGGAGCGGGAGCACCTCTTTGAGATGAACATCAACGACGTCATCCCCGATTTCCCCATGAAATGGCTCACGGAAGGCAAAAACGAGTGCCCGGATCTGCTGGCGTATAACGGCAAGCGCTACCGGCTGCACGGCTCCATCGTCAGTTCTGAGTCGGAAACGGGGGGCCATGAGCTGCTGGCATCTGTGTACTTCTTTGATGTGACGCTCTTTGCCAACTTAAACGACCTGTATATCCAGAGCCGCCCCGTGGTGGGGATCATCCTGATCGACAACTACGAGGAGTTTCTCAAAAACGTCACCGACAGGGAGCAGTCCAGTCTCCGCTCCGAGATCGACGAGGATATCACCGAATGGGTGGGAAGCTGCGGCGGCCTGCTGTGCAAATACGACAGGGACCGGTTTATCTATATCTTTGAAAAACAGTACCTGCAAAAGTATATCGACGACAAGTTTTCCGTACTGGAGCGCGTGCGCAGGGTGGTCAGTACCAACGGCGTGCCCGCCTCGTTGAGCATCGGCCTGGGTACCGACGCCCAGAGCTTCGACGAGGCGTTCCAGTTTGCCAATCTGGCCATTGACATGTCTCTGAGCCGGGGCGGCGATCAGGCGGTCATCAAAAACAAGTTCAACTTCGAGTTCTACGGCGGCCGGACCAACGAGTCGGAGAAACGCTCCAAGGTCAAGGTCCGGGTCATGGCCAACTCCTTCGGCGAGCTGCTGGCGGACGCCTCAACCGTGTACATAACGGGCCACAAGATGGCGGACATGGACGTCATCGGCGCAGCCGTGGGCGTGTGCAGTATGGCCCGCCTCTATGAAAAACCCGTGAAAATCGTTGTGGACCGGGAGCAGAACGCCGCCAAGCCCATGATCGAAAAGCTGGCGCAGAGCCCGGAGTATGCCGACGTATTCATCACGCCCCAGGAGGCCATTATCGCCGCGGACAGCATGAGCCTGCTGGTGGTTGTGGACACGGGCCGGATCGCCCAGGTGGAGGCACAGGAGCTGCTGGCCTCCTGCAACCGGATCGCGGTCATCGATCATCACCGGCGGTCATCGGACTATATCGACAACGCGGTGCTCAACTTCAACGAGCCTTACGCCTCTTCCGCCAGCGAGCTGGTGTGTGAGATGCTCCAGTATCTGGTGGAGCAGCCCCGGCTGCTCCGGATCGAGGCGGAGGCTATGTTGGCGGGCATCGTGCTGGACACCAAGAACTTCACCCTCAGAACGGGCAGCCGCACCTTCGACGTGGCCTCCTACCTGCGTCGGGCCGGAGCTGATCCCCAGGAGATCAAAAAGTTGCTCCAGTCAGACGTGGCCATGGCCATGAAGCGCTACGGGATCATCAGCAACGCCATCGTCTACCGGGACGGCATCGCCATCGCCGCGGCAGAGGGGGCGTTTGATCGCACCACCATTGCCCAGGCGGCGGATGAACTGCTCAACATCGCCGGGATCGAGGCGTCCTTTGCCGTCTGCGCGTGCGGTGACGGCATCGTCATCTCCGGCCGGAGCATCGGAGAGGTCAACGTGCAGCTGATCCTGGAAAAGCTGGGCGGCGGCGGTACGCCGGCCACCTCCGGCGCCCAGATCCAAGGCAAGACCATGGAAGAGGTCATGCGCGCCCTGAAGGACGCCATCGACGAGTTTGCAAACGCATAAAACGGGGCGGATGCCCATTAAAATCAGGAGGATAGCGATTATGAAGGTCATTTTACAGCAGGATGTAAGCGGAAAGGGCAAAAAGGGCCAGATGGTGGAGGTTTCCCCCGGCTACGCCCGGAACTTTCTTTTCCCGAAGAATCTGGCGGTGGAGGCAACTGCCGATAACATCAACACCATGAAGCTCAAAGAGAAGGCCAGACAGGCCCAGATCGAGCGGGAGAAGGAAGAGGCCCGCCAGATCGCCGAAAAGCTCAAGGACTGCAAGGTCAAGGTCGTCGCCAAGGCTGGAGCCGGCGGCAAACTCTTCGGCTCCGTGACCACCAAGGAGATCGCCGAGGCCCTTGCCGCCCAGCACGGAATCAGCCTGGAGAAAAACAAGCTGGTGAGCGATCCCATCAAGAGCTTTGGCTTTTTCGACGTAAAGTGCAAGCTGGGCTACGACATTACAGCCGTCCTGAAGGTCGAGGTCGGCGAGGCGTAAGCGTTACAAACTACTCAACAGAAACGGAGCGGTAGACATGGCGGATGGCCTTACGAGGCAGATGCCTCACAGCGCCGAGGCGGAGCAGGCCGTAATCGGTTCCATGCTCATCGACCCCGGCTGTGTCGGTGAAGTGATCGGCGCGGTCAAGCCGGAGTATTTCTATTCAAAAGTCAACAGGGATATCTACGAGACCATTTTCTCCATGTTCAACTACTCCATGGAGATCGACGCGCTGACGGTCCTGGACCAGATGCGGACAAACGGCGTGTGGACGGAGCAGACCATGGACTACCTCCGGCAGATCATGGACATCACCCCCACGGCGGCAAACGTCATGGCCTACGTAGCCATCATCCGGGACATGGCCCTGCTGCGGCAGATCGCCCAGACGGGAGACAGCATCAGCGCCATGGCCTATGAGGGGGGCGACGCCAAGAACATTCTGGAGGCCGCGGAAAAGCGTATCTATGACATCCGCAGCGACCGGAATATCCGCGGGCTGGAGCCCATTTCCAAGGTCCTGGTGGGCGTATACGGCATGCTGACGGAGGCCTCCAAGCGGGACAGCAGTATCCCCGGCCTCTCCACGGGCCTGCGGGATCTGGACAGCTTTATCATGGGCCTGAACAAATCCGATCTGATCCTCATCGCCGCCCGCCCGGGCATGGGCAAATCCAGTATTGCCATGAACATTGCCCAGTATGTGGCCAAAGAGACGGACAAGACCGTTGCGGTTTTCTCTCTGGAGATGTCCAGAGAGCAGCTGGCCATGCGTCTGTTGTCCTCGGAGAGCTTTATCGACAACAAAAAGCTCCAGACGGGACGGCTGAGCCCCGACGAGTGGAAAAAAGTCTCCGCGGCGGCGGCCTCCCTGAGCAAGACAGATCTGCGGATCAACGACAATCCTTCCCTGTCGGTCGCGGATATGAACGCCCAGTGCCGGCGGATCAGCAACCTGGGGCTGGTGATCATCGACTATCTCCAGCTCATGCAGAGCGCAGGCGGCAAGCAGAACTATGCCAGCGAAAACCGCCAGCAGGTGGTCTCGGATATCAGCCGCATGCTCAAGATCATGGCCAAGGAGCTTAACGTTCCCGTGATCTGTCTGTCCCAGCTCTCCCGTGCCAGCGAGACCCGGCAGGACAAGCGGCCCATGCTCTCGGACCTGCGTGAGTCCGGCGCCATTGAGCAGGACGCGGACATCGTGCTGGCGCTGTACCGGGACGACTATTACAACAAGGAATCGGAAAACCCCAATCTGGCCGAACTGCTGGTTCTGAAAAACCGCCGGGGCGAGACGGGGCGGATCTATCTGCAGTGGGTGCCGGAGTTCACTACATACAATTCCGTGGATACCCGCCATGCGGAGGAGGAATTTTGAACATTCTCGATCAGGTTAAACAGTTCGCCGGAGAGTATGACATGCTGCGCTCCGGCGATCGTGTGCTTGCCGCGGTTTCCGGCGGATGCGACTCGGTGTGTATGCTGCACCTGCTGCTGGCCCTGTCTGAACCTATGGGGTTTACGGTGGAGGCGGCCCATTTCGATCACGAGCTTCGGGGAGCGGAATCCCGCAGGGACGCCGCCTTCGTGGCGGAGCTGTGCGCAAAGCTCTCCGTGCCCCTGCACGCCGGCTCCGGCGATGTGGCAGCCTTTGCCCGGCAGGAGGGCCTGGGGGTGGAGTCGGCCGCCCGGACCATGCGCTACGCCTTTCTGGAGA
>ONVR01000101.1 GCA_900321335.1 uncultured Eubacteriales bacterium
CAGAGGACTGGGCGCGGATCCTGGGGATCAACCTGGGCGGCGCCATCAACTGTATTCAAGCGGTCATTCCCCACATGCTCCGGGAAAAGTCCGGCAGTATCCTGACCGTTTCCTCCATTTGGGGACAAACAGGCGCTTCCTGCGAGGTCGCGTACTCCACCTCCAAGGCCGGGCTCATCGGTCTGACCAAGTCTCTGGCCAAGGAACTGGGCCCCTCCGGGATCCGGGTCAACTGTGTGTGTCCCGGCGTCATTGAAACGGATATGAATGCCGGTCTTTCCCAGCAGACCCTCTCCGAGCTGGCGGCGGAAACGCCGGTCGGCCGTTTGGGTACGCCGGAGGAAGTCGCCGAGGCGATCCGGTTTCTCCTGTCTGACCGGGCAGGCTTTATCACCGGCCAGATCCTGGGGGTCAACGGCGGCCTTCTGATTTAAGCACGTATGGAAAAGGCAGGCGGCTTATCCTAGTTCCCATGCTCTTCCCCTTCCGAGAGGAATACCGTTCCGAAGGGTAAATGTATACTATTTAAAACAAAAAACAGGCAATAAAGCTCAGAAATGCGCAAATACATTTCTGAGCTTTTTATCTTTTTATATTGTTTGTTGTTCCGCTTCTGCGCTGCGGGAAGGCTTGTATTTTCCGCAGTCTGAGATGCCTCATCTGCAAGAAAAAGGGCGGGATCACGCCCGCCCTTTTCGCTTATCTTGATTTTTTAAGATGTTTGCCGACATAGCGGTGCTTTCTGCCAAGCAGGGCAATTCCGCAAAGTCCTGCAGCTGAGATGACCATCAACGCGATCCAGAGGCCCATATGACTGTCGTCACCGGTACCGGGAACACTGGGGTTTGCGGCTTCCCACTTCGCTGTAAACACATGATCCTCTGTGACCGTGTACTTTTCACCTGGATTATAGCTGGAGCCTTCCCAGTAAAGGAACTTATAGCCCTCTCTGGTCGGCGCCTCATGAATGGAGATGACTGTATTTGCAGGATAAACTTCGATAATGTCATCTGTCTTGCCATTGAACGTGCCGCCGTTGAGCTTATATGTGATCGTATATTCCTTCTCCGTGGTCAGCTTATTGGTGATTACAAACCCATCGATGGATGTCGCATATCCGTCCACAGCTTTTTCTTCTACTGTATAGGCGATCTCTTCGCCTGCTTCATATTTCTGAAGTCCGGCAAATGTGTACGTCCAGCCGTCCGCTTCGGTAATGGCGACAGATTCGATCTCGTCGCCATTGGCAAGCAGCGATACCATAATGCTGTCGGGACGGAGCCCGCGCTCATCGTCATTATCCTCCCAGATCTTCTCTACGGTTACATCGATTTGCTCTGGTTCGTGTGTATTCGTAATTACGAAACCGTCTTCCGTACTGCCTTCGATCTCTGTTTCGTATCCTTCTAAAGCCTCTTCTTCAACGGTATAGTCAATACGCTGTACCTCGCCGTCAACGAACCTGCTCTCAGGAACCTGTGCAAAGCAGTATGTCCACTGAGATTCCTCGCTTACGGCAGCGGACTCGACTGTCTCTTCTCCGTCCATAAGGTTTACGGTAATGCTTTCGGGACGCTTCCCATCCTGATCGTTCTCATCGTTCCACTGCTTTTCAACGTTGATGCTGATCAGTCTGATATAGGTAACTTCTGGAACTTCAAATGTGTATGTGCCGTCTCTCTTTCCGTCTGTGGAGGTATAATCAAGCACAGCGGACACATTCGTCTCATAGGCGCCGCTCTCCGCATCTTCATCCAGAATCAGATCATAGGAAAGCGTTACCGGGTTTGTGTTCTCAACAGGGACATTCAGCGTCCATGTAATCGTCTGGGTCTCCGCGTCATACTCAACAACGTAGGGATAACGGGCCGCCTCGCTCACTTCACCGAAGTTCCACTTGCCGTCTTCGAAAGAAACAGGCAGTGTCTCGCCGCTGAGCGTCATGGAGAATCCTTCCGCAGTATCGGCATTTTTCAGGGTGAAGTCCTCGGTGATCTGGTCGGTCACAACGCCCTTGGATACCATGTAACGAATGGAATTATCTATCCCCTTGAAAAGATCCTGAACCTGCGTAGCATCGCTCTTGCTCGCACTGTAATCGCTGTTGTCTCTGAGCCACTGCTTGAAAGGCGCAACAAGCTCCAGGCCACCGCCCGTGCTGCTGTCGTACGTAACAACCGCCTGGTTGTATTTCTCGCCCATCTCCGTCCAGAGGTGACCGGTCTTGTACAGTCCTTTCTGGAGGTTGTCAACGTGGTACTGATAATAATCCGGGTTTATGGTATCGACGTCAAACGTATAGGTTCCGTCTTCGTTTTGGATCACTTCAAAAGGATTTGCTTCCTGATACTTGATCCCTGCCCAAGTCTCATTGGGAATAAACTCAAACCAGTACCGATAGTGATCACGATAACCATATGTTGAAGACCCGGTTCCGAAAAGCTCTTCACCGTTGGTTACGTCGTGTTGGACAACGGTGCCATCAGGCTGACCGCTTTCCCAGGTGTCTCCGTAAGCGTACAGGCAAGGCTGATCATACTCGCTTTCTCCTGTAAGCTCCGGATTCGTCGAATTGTACAGATCTTCATATGTAGGGAACCAGACGATGTTGCTCTTTCCATCTTTATCCAGCACGTCTACGGAATAGGACTGCTTGTTGTAACCCATGGTCTGGCCCAAAGCCGCCTTTCCTCCGCTGGTCAGTTGATACTTATTGCTGGTATAGTACTGGGCGTAAATCGTGGTAGCCTCATGATTCTCATTGGCCCAGATATACCCTTTACCATCAGTAAACAGCACGACATACTTATGGTCATCTTCCACTTCGCCGTCTGCCTCTAGCCACATGTTTGCCATGTCAAGGCCGCTGTGGGGTCCGGAACCTCTGCCAAAGGCGTTTCGGAAATCATTCTTGGCCAGGGTTTCAGAGATCCTGAACACGTCGCTGAATAGATCTTTCGTATCGTCGTTATAAACCGTAAGCCCGCTGTAGGCACCGTCGGAGATATAATCGATGGCATCATTGGCGCTTCCTGTAAACAGGACAACGCCGATCTTGAGTGTCACGGACGGATTGTTTTCAATGATGCTCTCAAACAGTTCCGTAGAAGACTCGATAAACTGCGATCCAAGGTCTGTGGAACTCGAACTGTCCGTTACGAAAACAATGTCTACTGCATTTTCTCCGCAGAAGGCAGCGAAAGCGTAACGGTCGTTTCCCGATTCGCGCTGTCCAATTCCGTCGGCTCCGCTTTCTTGGACCCGCTGACATCGAATCCGCTCTCATTGGCCGCAAATGCCACCTGCCCCGGTATCATCATACCAAGGATCATGACCAGTGCCAGCAGGATGCCTAAAATCTTTTTGGATTTCATGCAATATCCTCCCTTCAAAGATTGCTCTCAGAATGGTGTTCAAAGCAGCATCCGATAATTTTAACTTTGGGGCTAAATTATTGACCCCTGCGCTGAACAAAGAGAGCCGCAGATAATATACTTTAGCAATAAATTACCATATATAGTATAAGAAAGCAATACCTTTTATTATTATCCTTATTATTAAACAAACTCTTTGATGGCAACACATTGCTCACTAATAATTGGAATTCCGATAGGACAGGAATGACTGACCTTTGCTTATACGCATGATCAGGACATGGACCCAGGCCAAGCAAATAAAAAGGAACAGTCTGCAGACTGCTCCTTTTTGCTTCTTTATCATTCATCTTTATTGCCCGTGGCAATACCTCTCCGGACTTTTTTATCGGATCTCCGTAAACTGCGGTTTACCATCCGAAAAGGTCAGGGTATAGCCCAGGCCGTTTTTCGGCTGCCACTGATACCGGCTCTCCCGCTGTCCGGGAAACAGATCCTCCATAATGGCGGCGATGACGCCGCCGTGGGTAAAGATTGCCGCGTCCTCTCCTCTGGCCCGGATCCAACTGAAGGCGAAAATTACCCGGGCTGTCATGGCGTTGCCGCTTTCCCCTTTGGGGCAGACGTTGGCCATGTTGTCCCCGGTGATCCACCGCTGGTAATCCGGATCGTCCTTCAGATGCTCATAGTCCCGCATCTCAAAGTCCCCGAAATTCATCTCCTTGAGACACGGCTCCTCGGTATAGGGCATGGCGCCGTAGAGCACCTCCAGCGTCTGGCGGGTACGCTCCATGCCGCTGGTGTAGATCCGGCAGCCGGAGATATCCGGGTAGGCAACAGTTTTTCGGAGCCCCTCCAACTCCTTCCGCCCATTTTCAGACAGAGGCAGATCCGTCCAGCCGCAGTACAGCCAGCTCTCGTTTGCACGGGTTTTCCCGTGCCGGATCAGATGAATGGTCATTTGAGCACCTGAGGGATCCCGCAAAACAGCCGCACGACCCGGTCCGCGTGTCTGCACAGCTCGTTCATCATCCGGCCTGTGGCCTCCCGCCAGGCCCGCATCTCCGGGTCCACCGGCACCAC
>ONVR01000230.1 GCA_900321335.1 uncultured Eubacteriales bacterium
GTAAAGCTGGCGTACTCCGCCGTCTTGACAAACGCCTGATACTTGCGGATGTTCATGTGTGATCCCTCACTTGATCTTCAGGGTTTTAAGATATGCCTTTTGTTCCGGGGTAATGCGAAAACTCTCCCGGGCTTTTGTTATGGTCTTGTTGTGGACCCACTTGTCCAGGCGCCCCTGCTCCAGATAGGGCAGGGCGCTGTCGTACTGCTTGGCAAGGGCGGTGGCAAAATACCAGGCCTGCATCATCCGGATATAGTAGGTCCGGCCCTCGGCCGCGGCCGCAAGGGCCAGGTATTCCGGGGAGAAGTCCCCGTCCAGAAAGTGGTCCATGAGCATCTTCAGGGCAAAGCGGACCGTATACTCCCGGTCCGAGGTGAGCCAGAGGCGGATCTTCTCCAGAAGCTCCGGCCGGTGCGCTTTCAATATTTTGGGGCTCAGGCCGTCGCAGGTGGCCCAGTTGTCAATATAGGGCAGAAACGTCTCGATCTGCGCCATGGTCCGTCCGTAATCCTTCCCGCTTTCAATGAGAAAGGCGTGCAGGCCGTTTTCCTCCAGATACGTGTGGGGCAGCTCCTGCAAAAACGCCTCCGCCGCCGGGGTCCCGGCAAGGGACCGGGCGTAGGCCCGCAGCTTCGGGGTGCGGATCCCCAGGATCCGCTCCGGCGGCACGGTGGGGACCAGTTTTGCGGTAAACTGCTGCAGCTCCGGCTCCGCCAGCGCCAGCAGATCGGTCTGAATGGACACGCGCTCCCTCCTTTATGACGTTTTGTCATGTAGATTATAGCGTAAATTCCATTTTAACGCAAGACCCGCCCATATAAACAGTCCGGCAGACGCTTTTGACAAAGCGTCTGCCGGAGGTTTTTTTACCCGCGGGATCGTGTCCCCCGGACAATGTGGAAATAGGCGTTGGAGGTGATGCGGTACACCAGCACGTAAAACAGGGCGAATACCACGAAGCTGATGACGGTGGTCAGGGCAAACAGCCGGATGTTGGTCAGGTTGAGCAGCATCAGCATCTTCCGGATCATGGGGAAGGCGAAGGCCAGATGGAGCCCCGCTCCCAGAAGAGGCAGGAAGAACACGGTCAGCAGCTGGGAGTTGATGCTTCTGCGGATCTCCGGCTCCGTCATGCCCACGTTCTGCATGATGGCAAACCGCGCCTGATCCTCGTAGCCCTCGGAGATCTGCTTGTAGTAGATGATCAGCACCGCTGCCAGGATGAACACCAGGCTCAGGATGATGCCCAGGTAGAACAGTCCCCCGTAAAGCCCGTAGAACTCCTCCTTGTTGCCCTCCCGGTTTTCAAAGATAAGGTGGCTCTCCCTGTGCTCCGCACCGGTGAGAGAGGAGAGCAGGTCCTGGAAGAACGCCTTCTGGGCCTCTCCCGTCAGCTCTGTGTCGAAGTCGAAGACCCAGCTTCTGGCGCCGCTCAGATCCGCATGCTCGTCCAGGCCCCGGATGGCGGCCTCCTGATCCGGCACCACCAGGTACAAAACCGGAAGGACCTCCGCCAGACTGTCCCCCTTGCAGAAGATGTCGCTCAGCTGCCTGGTAATGGTGAGGGTGCGTCCGCCCACAAAGCCGATGGTGTCCTCCTGATACCGGCACCGGACCGGGTAGAGCATAGCCTCTCCGTCGGCCAGGGTCTCCTGTGCTCCCGTGGCGGCATTGTAGTCCGTCAGCCGGAGAAACACCACGTTGACGATATCCGAATAGGTGCTCAGGTTAAAGTCCGTCCTGTTCGGGTCCGTATCCAGCATGTTTCCCTCCAGCACGCCGGCTACGGAGACGCGGAAATAGTCGTTTACCGGCTTCACCGGCGTGCCGGCCCGGGCCGCGATCTGTTCCACCGTCTCCCGGATGGCGTCGGCCTCTGCCAGCGCGCTGTCGGAGAAGGTCTCATAATAGGCCGTAAGGTTGATCTGCCCCGGGTAGCGCGTGAGCAGGGCCCGCTCGCTGCCGGCGTAGAGGCAGGAGGTGGTGGAGATCATCACCAGCACCATGGTGGCCAGAATGCAGATGGAGGCAAGGCCCGCTCCGTTGCGCTTCATCCGGTAGACCATGGAGGACACGGACACGAAGTGGTTGGGCTTATAGTAATAGTTCTTCTTTTTCTGCAGGATCCGGCAGAACAGCACGGAACCCGCGATCATCAGCAGATAGGTGGCCACGATGACCATGATCACGGCGATGAAGAACCACAGCATGGCGGAGATGGGGTCCTTGATGGTCACGGCGATGTAATAGGCCGCGGCCAGGATCACAAGGCCCAGCAGGCCCAGAACCCAGTTGCCCTTTGGGGGCTTTTCCCCCACCGCCTCGCTTTTGATCAGGGCGATGGCCGTGGAGAACTTCACCTGCCGCAGGGCGTTGCCGTACAGCAGGGCGAAGATGGCCCCAAACAGCGCCGCCGTCATGGCCAGGGCCTTGCCGGA
>ONVR01000165.1 GCA_900321335.1 uncultured Eubacteriales bacterium
GATCAGCGGTACACCCAGCGTTTTGCAGACGTCGCTTAAAGCGTCCAGATCCTGTCTGCAGCCATACACGTTGGATACGTGGTTGAATACCGCAAGCTCCGTCTCCCGCGTGATATACTTTCCGTAGTCCGGGACGGCAAACGGCTCCTGGGGATCCACGGCAACAGTGATTTCTGCCTGTCTATCGTAGAGCGGCCGCATAACAGCGTTGTGCTCAAAGCCTGAAACCACAACCTTCCCCCCTGGCCGCAATAAGGTTTCTACGGCGATGTTCAGGCCGTGGGTGGCGTTGAAGGTAAAAACAACCTGTTCCGGCTCCGGAACGGAAAAGAGCGCCGCAGCCGCCTCCCGGCATCGATAGGCTGTCTCGGCGGCAAGCCGGGTGGCTCTGTGATTGCCTCGTCCCGGACTTGTCATCGTACGAAGCGCCATGGCGGCACTTTGGTATACCGCATTTGGTTTTTGCAACGATGTGGCTGCGCTGTCCAGATAGATCATGGTTCCACCTGGCGGTAATTCCCCGCCCCATCCACACTGTAAATCATCTGATAGGATGCACCGGCTCTTTTCAGCGCCTCCCGTGCCGGGGAATACCAGCGCTCTGACACACGGATTCCGTATCCGCAGCCCGTTTTCGCGATAGATCTGTGCTGCCGGACAATGTCTCCGGCAATTCCCGCCCGGGACAAAATACGAAGCCCTCTCTGGGCTCCCGTCAGCGATTGAAAGGTGAAAATATATTTGAACAAAAGAAAACTCCTCCTGCATCATACAAAGCATAGGCTTATGCTTTATAGTATGCAGGAGGAGGCGGGATTGTCCTTATACAAGCAGGACGACGGCGTGGGCGGAAATGCCGGTTCCGTCCCCGGTAAAACCCATTTTTTCCTCAGTCGTCGCTTTAACGCTGATGTTGACCACATCCGTTTCCATCGCCTGGGCCAGGCGTGTACGCATGGCGTCTATATAAGGCGCCAGCTTTGGCTTCTGGGCAACGATGGTGATATCCGCGTTTCCAAAGGTATAACCGTGATCGGCAAGCAGGGCCATCACCTGTCGGAGCATTTCCACACTGTCCGCACCAAGCCACCGGTCATCCTGATCCGGAAAGAGTTTTCCGATATCGCCCAGTGCAGCGGCACCCAAAAGGGCATCCATCAAAGCGTGTACGGCGACGTCGGCGTCCGAGTGGCCATCGGGTCCGAATTCGGATGGCACCTGCACTCCGCAGAGAATGCAGGGCCTGCCGGCTTTGAACCGGTGTGCGTCGTAACCATATCCGATTCTCACGGCTTCTCCCTGCCTTTCAAAATCTGTTCGGCAAGCAGCACATCGGTTGGTGTGGTGATTTTGAGGTTTTCCTCGCTGCCGGTCGTGAGACGAATGGGAATATGCATCTGCTCCACGGCCATACAGTCATCGGTCAGCTCTGCTTTTTTATCCTGAGCGTCTTTCAGCGCGGCCTTGATCAGCGACGCCTCAAACACCTGGGGCGTCTGGATCTGTACCAACTCCTCCCTGGGGACTGTTGAGACAATATTGCCGTTTTTGATCTTTTTCACGGTTGAAACCACGGGAATGCCAGGGGCAGCCGCCGCAAAGGCGATTGCCGCTTTAACCGTCTCGTCAATGATCTCTTTGGTAACCAGGGGCCTTGCCCCGTCGGCAATGGCGATAAACTCTGTTTTAGGGGGCACTACAGCCAATCCATTGAGAACCGATTGCGTCCGGGTGTCGCCGCCGGGAACAATTTTTATGACCTTTGTAATGGAAAAATCCGCGCAGAGAGAGGATACCCGCCCCACGTCTTCTTTCCTGGCAACAACAACAATATCGTCAATATTGGAATTGCTTTCATACATCAGAAGCGTCCTGGCCAGAACGGGGATGCCGCAAAGATCAATGAACTGCTTGTTTTCACCGCCCATGCGGGAAGAACTCCCCCCCGCTGCGATGATGGCGGTGCATTTGCGGTGGGCTTTGCGTTTTCCGATTCCGATCCCGATATTCACCAGATTTTTCAGTGTGCCCATAAATCCTCCTGACGGTTAAGGTTCTTCCAGTAAAATCATTTCACGCACTATGGTTATCTTACACAATTTCCGGCCGGATTGCAAGGATTAAAAAAACTCTCACACAAACTTGTGTGAGAGTTTTTTATGTGCCTTTGTTCAGAGAAGTTATTCAGCCTCCGTAGATGCTTCCTCGACAGCATCTTCCTCAACAGGCTCAGTATCTTCAACAAATGTCTGTGCCGCCATTTCCTTCTGCTCGTTGAGCAGTGCGCGAATGCTCAGGGATACCTTGTGGTTCTCCTCGTCGATATCCGTGATCTTCGCCTGGACCTGCTGACCCTCGGCAAGGACCTCACCGGGCTGGTTGATCCGGTAATCCGCGATCTGGGAGATATGGATCAGACCATCGACGCCGGGAACGATCTCGGCAAAGGCGCCGAAGGGCATCAGCTTGACCACCTTGACGTCAGCAACATCGCCGATGCTGTAGGCGTTCATGAACTTGGTCCAGGGGTTGTCCTCGGCCTTCTTGTAGCCCAGGGAAATCTTCTTTTTCTCCTTATCAAAGTCGATCACATAGACCTCGATCTGGTCGCCGATGCTCAGCACGTCAGACGGCTGTCTGATCCGCATCCAGCTTACCTCAGAGACATGGATCATACCATCAACGCCGCCGATATCCACGAAAGCGCCATAAGACGTCATGGATCTGACAACACCGGTATAGACCTTGCCGATCTCGATCTCATTCCAGATGGCCTCAACCTTGGCTCTGCGCTCTTCGGCCGCAACAGCCTTCATGGAGCCGATCACACGTCTGCGGGACTGGTTGATCTCTGTGATATGGAGCTTAACCTTGGTCTTGAGCAGCGTATTCAGGTCTTCTCCCTTGGGAACACCGGTAAGAGATGCGGGTACGAATACCTGAATTCCCTTTACGTTAACCATAACGCCGCCCTTGTTGATGCTGGTAACGGTACCTTCAACGGCTTCCTTCTCCTCCCGGAGCTTGTCCAGTTCTTCCCAGTTCTTGATGGCGTCCAGTCTCTTCTTGGAAAGCATTACGGTTCCTTCGACATCGTTTACGCGCATGACAAACGACTCGATCTCGTCACCAATCTTAACTACATCCTCAAGTTTAGCACCGGAATCATCTGTAAACTCAGAGGCAGGAATAAACCCGGACTGCTTGGTGCCAAGGTCCACAGAGACTTCCGTAGAAGTGATTGCAACGACTGTGCCAGTCACTTTATCTCCTGTATGTAAAGTTTTGATTGATTTCTCAAGCATCTCTTCGAAGGATTCTACTGCCTCCTCAGGTTCCTCGGAAACAGTATTTTTAATCTCTTCACTCATCTTCGTATTGACCTCCTTTATAATCCACGCAGGCGTCGAGGCACCCGCAGTGATCCCAACCGTGTCCGACGCATGAAATACGCCGGGATCCAGTTCGTCAGCGGTCTCGATAAAATACACACGAGGACAATACTCTCGACAGATTTCCGCAAGGCGGATACTGTTGGCGCTGTGCCGTCCACCGATGACGATCATCGCGTCAGCTTGTCCGGAAAGCGCGATCGCCTCCTGCTGACGTTTACACGTACTATCACATATTGTATCAAATATTTTTAAATTTGTACACAGTTTTTTTGCCGAATTCACACTTAATTCAAAATTTTTACGACTGCTTGTTGTCTGGAAAACGATGGAAAGGGGCAAATCGGGAATCGTTTTGTCGCTTTTCAGCCAGGTCTCCAACGCCGCTGCGTCCTGAAAAACCACGTAATCATCGCACCATCCGGCGATGGCCGTGACCTCGGGGTGATCACTTCTGCCAATGATGATTATTTTTCTTCCAGCAAGACTTTCCTCACTGACAATTTTGTGAATTTTTGCCACATCAGGGCAGGTAGCGTCTACGATATTCGCCCCTCTGGCCTGCAGGATTTCCCGTTCTGCTTTTGAGATGCCGTGGGAGCGGATGATCACCGTATCCCCAGGCATTGCCTCCTGGGCGGAATCGATCTGTCCGATCCCCTGTGCAAGCAGGGCGTCGGTTACACTTGTATTGTGGATCAGGGGTCCCAGGGTAAAGCAGCGTCCCCCCTGCTCCGCCGCACGCTGGCAGAGTTTAACCGCTCTGTGCACGCCGAAACAGAAGCCGGCCGTTTTTGCGGTGATCACCTTCATAGCCCATCACCCAGACGTTTGATCTGATCCATCAGTTCTCCGGCCTTTATCCTGTAATCGTCACCGGTCAGACGCCGACTGCCGTCGCAGACGTAATAGGGTTGCCCGATCACCATTTTTACTTTTCCGAAAAGGCGCTTGGTCCGCTGCAGATAGACGGGCAAAACGGGCACTTTGGACCTGTCCGCGATGCGTACAGCGCCGGCTTTGGCGGCTACGGCGTCATCCTGTGCAACACGGGTCCCCTCGGGAAAAATGCCGATCTTCTCACCGCTTCTGAGATACTGCATTGCCGTTTTAATGGCTGTAACATCCGTGCTTTTCCGGTCAACCGGAAAGGCACCCAGCCTGCGTACAAGCCGCCCAATTCCTTTGATCTGAAACAGCTCCTTTTTGGCCATGAAATGGATATGGTGTTTGATTCCTAAACCGATAGCAAGGTAGAACGGATCGAGAAGACTGGCGTGGGGACTGCAAACCACAGCTGCGCCATCCGGCACATTTTCCCGGCCGGTAACACGCAAGCCGAGGATGCTGTAAAATATCCACGCCACAAGTCTATATACGAATCTGTAAAATCGGTATTCTTTACTCATAGCCCCAGTCTGCCGGAGATCAGCTCCCGGATCCTTTCAAAGCTCTCCTCAAGGCCGATTTCACTGGTGTCGACCAAAACAGCATCCTCCGCCTGCTTCAAAGGTGCGGCTGCCCGGCTGCTGTCGTTTTTGTCCCGCATGCGCATGTCCTGAAGAACGTCCTCGTAGGTCGTTTCCACGTGCTTTGCCTGCAGCTCGTCGTATCTGCGCTTGGCCCGTTTCTCCGCGTCCGCGGTCAGAAAAATCTTCAGGCCTGCATCAGGCAGAACAACGGTGCCGATATCACGCCCGTCCATAATGACGTTGTATCGCTTTGCCATATCCCGCTGCATGGACAGCAGCTTGGCGCGCACAGGGGGCATGGCAGATACGTTGGACGCCGCAATGGACACCTCGGGCATGCGGATGGCCTCCGACACGTCTTCTCCATTGAGGATCATGCGCTGAACGCCCTGCTCGTCATATTTCAGCTCGATTTGCACTTGGTCCAGCAGGGCGGAAACCGCCTGCTGATCCCGGGTATCCGCACCGTTTTTCAGGGCAAAAAGCCCCACACAACGGTAAATGGCGCCCGTATCCACATAGATCAGCCCGAAATGACGGGCGGCCATTTTGGCAAGCGTACTTTTCCCGGCCCCGGCCGGTCCGTCTATGGCAATGCTTTTCTTTTCCATATGCTTACTCCATTATACTATGTATTCTGATTTTGCAGATGCGTTGCCGCCGCATACGCGGTAGACCACGCGATCTGCAGGTTAAACCCACCCGTATAAGCATCCGCGTTGAGGATCTCACCGGCGAAAAAAAGTCCGCTGACCAGCTTGGACTCCATGGTTTTGGGGTTAATCTGCTTGAGTTCCACACCACCGGTGGTAACAATGGCCTCTTCCACGGGCCGTTTGCCGGAAACCGTGATCCGAAAATCTTTGATCAGTTCCACAAGGTGCCGACGCTGCTGTCTGGTTACTGCGTTGGTTTTCGTCTCCGGGAAAATACCGGAGCGCTGAACCATCACGGGAATCATCTTGCGTGGTAAAAGGTCTGAGAGAGAATTGGCAAAATCTCTGTTGGCATATTTTTCAAAATCCCGCAGGATCCGCTCATCCAGCTTTTTTTCGTCCAGAGCCGGTTTAAGGTCAATGGACAAAGTATAGGTTTTTCGCTCAAACTGGCGCATATGGGCGCTGGCGGAGAGAACGAGAGGACCGGAAACGCCAAAGTGAGTAAACAGCATCTCGCCGAAATCCTCAAAAACGGGTTTTTTGCCTCCGTCGGAGACGGTGAGCCGTACATTTTTCAGGCTAAGCCCCTGCATTCTGGCGCAGCAGGCGTCCTCCGAAGTCAGCGGCACGAGAGAGCCGCTGGGCGGTACGATGGTATGTCCCAGAGCCGCGGCCATGTGATAGCCGTCACCTGTGGAGCCGGTTGCAGGATAAGAGAGACCTCCTGTAGCCAGAATGATGTTCTTTCCCTCGTAGGCTCTTCCTGTTTCTGTGACAACGCCGGAAACGACGCCCTCGTCGGTCGTGATCCGGGTCACATCTGCCTGGCGGACAGTTACCCCAAGACTGTGCATACGCGACCACAGGGCGTTTACAATATCGGCGGCCCTGTCAGACTGGGGAAACACCCGGTTGCCACGCTCTGTTTTCAGCGGTACGCCCAGGCCTTCAAAAAAGGCGATGGTATCCTGGGGAGAAAAGCCCTCCAGTGCGCTGAACAGAAATTTACCGCCGGTGGGTACGCTGTCGATCACCTCTTTCGGTGTGCAGTGATTGGTCACGTTGCAGCGCCCTTTTCCGGTAATACCCAGTTTCCGGCCGCAGCGGCTGTTCTTCTCCAGCAGCAGCACGTGCAGCCCGGCCCCGGCAGCCGTCACCGAGGCCATCATGCCGGCAGCGCCGCCGCCGACAACAATAACGTCATACATCTACTTTTTCGTAGACCTCATACTCTTCCCAGATCCGCTCAAGGGTTTCAAACTTTGCGTACAGATCCCCGGAAGCCCGGCTGCTCACCGCCACAATCAGAGCGTTCACCAGGCTCATGGGCGCCACAAGGGAATCCACAAAGGACACCATATCGCTTTTGGCAAAAAGCGGGATGGTGGCGAGTTTGGCAATGGGAGAAGCCGGCGTATCCGTGATGCCGATCACGTTTGCCCCCATATCTCTGGCAAATTTCATCGCTTTGATGGTCTTTGTGGAATACCGGGGAAAGCTGATGGCAATGAAGGCGTCCCCTTCCGTTACGCGCATGATCTGCTCAAAGGCCTCGTTTGCACTGGGCTGATCCACGACCTTCACGTTTTCAAACAGCAGGTTGAAGTAAAAACCCATGAAATTGGCCAGCGCCGAGGAGGATCGCAGGCCGATAATATAGATATGCTTGGCTTCCGC